>JBKHJJ010000117.1:0-4105 GCA_046538185.1 Dehalococcoidia bacterium | reverse complement strand
GACCACCTGAACCCCATTCAGGTGCGCTACCAGGCTGCGCTACACCCCGTCGCCACGGCTTACGTAATATGTTATCATAGTCACCGCATCAAAGAAAATATCGCGTCAGCAGGTTGTAACCGTGGCCAAGAAACAGAAAAGAGGAACGCCCGAGCGAGCCCCCACGAGGCGCCAACTCTCCAAATGGCAGCGCCAGATGAGAATCCGGCGAATTACCTTAATCGCTGCTGCCGTTTTCCTGGCTGGTATCTTGAGCTGGGTGGGCTATGAGCTTTACCAGGACCGTGCGGGCAGAGTCGAGCCCTGGCGTCAGGCCGTCCTCCAGGTAAACGGTGTGAACTTCACTATGGAATACTATGTGGACATGCTGGACATTTCAACCCAAGGCATTGAACCCGAGGCCCTCTCTTCTATGTCCAGTTACATAGCCGACATGGTTGCCGGTAGGATTATTGAGGCGGAACTCGTGAGACAAGGTGCCAAGAACCTTGGCCGCGAAGTCACTTCCGAAGAGATAGACGCGAGGCTACAGGAATATGAGTTGCCCGATGAAACCGTATATCGAGACATAGTTAGTGCTACCTTGTCGCAAGAGAAGCTTGAGGAATACTTCGGTTCCCAGTTACCCGGCACAATGGAGCAGGCCCACGTGCAAGCAATGTTCGTCGAGCGTGAAGAGGTGGCCGATGAAGTCCTCACCATAATTGAGGGCGGCGGCAACTTCACTGCTTTAGCCCGGGAATTTTCCTGCAATTCCTCCGTGGAAGGCGATTTGGGTTGGCTGCCCTGGGAGTTGATGCCCAATGCTCTCATTGCCGACGCAGCCTTCAATCTTACCCCAGAAGAGATAAGTCAGCCCATTTGTGACAAAGCAGCAACCAAAGAGGTCGGCTATTGGCTTATAGAGGTGACTTATAGGGAGGATGAAGAAATAGAGGCTAGAGCCATACTGCTGGGGAGCGAGGCAGAGGCAGAGATGGTTAGATCCCAATTGGCTGGTGGGAACTTCACGTTGCTAGCCATCGAGTATTCCCAGCACGAAAGCAAAGACCAAGGTGGAGAACTGGGACGGCTAGAACCGGGAGATATGGGTAGCGACGCTTTTGACGAAGTTGCTTTCAACATCACAACTAACGAGGTCAGTGAGCCAGTCAAAGATGAATCGGTCCAAACTAAGGGCGGCTGTTGGCTGGTATGGGTTGTAGACAGGGGCAACCATGTGCTCGAGCAGGGCGTCAAGCAACAGCTCGTCGACAGACAATTCGACGACTGGTTCAAAGAATGGAAAGCCACTAGCGCAGCCAACAATCTGCTCGATTCAGGAGACAAAGCCTGGGCCGTGGAACAAGTCCTGCGGAGGAGATAGCGCCGCCGTGAACAGAGCTATTGGGATTGGCTTGCTGGGGTTGGGAATTGTGGGCAGCAGCGTGGCTCAAGTCCTTATCACCAAGGCAGAAAGCCTAACCGACCAAGCTGGGCTACCTCTGATTTTGAGAAGAGTGCTGGTGCGCGACGTGAGTAAACCACGGCTAGTAGAGCTTAACCCCGATCTGTTGACCAGTCACCCCGAAGACATCCTTTCTGACCCCGCAGTAGACATAGTAATTGAAGTTACTGGGAACGAACATCCAGCTAAAGAATATGTAGAACAAGCTATTTCTAATGGAAAACACGTAGTTACCGCCAACAAGGAGATAATTGCTAAGCATGGTTACGAACTTCTGTCTCTAGCCAGGAGACACACTGCTGAACTCCGCTACGAGGCAAGCGTGGGTAGCGGCATACCCCTTGTCTCCTCTTTCCAGCATGACTTGGCAGCCAACAGAATCTCCGCCATTCACGCCATTCTTAACGGCACTACTAACTATATTCTAAGCCGGATGGCCCGGGAGGGATCGGATTTTGATTCCACACTAAAACAAGCCCAGGAGTTGGGCTATGCCGAACCCGACCCCATAAATGATATAGAAGGGATAGATGCTGCATATAAACTGGTGATTCTGTCCAATCTCGCTTTCCAGGCCAAGTTCACCCCAAGAGACGTGTACTGCGAAGGCATATCAAATATTGCCGCTCGAGACTTCGTGTACGCCAAAGAATTTGGCTACGCGATAAAACTTCTCGCTATCGCCAAAAGAGATGATAAGAGAGTGGAGATGAGGGTGCATCCCGTTTTTGTCCCCCAAAATTCCCAGTTAGCCAAGATAGATGGCGTTCATAACGCGGTCGAAGTGGAAGGCGACCTGTCCGGCAAACTCCTGTTTTTGGGAGAAGGGGCAGGGGCTCTCAGAGCTACCAGCGCTATCCTGGCTGATGTCTTGGCCATTGCCAGAAATATCCGGCACGGTCTGACAAACGTGCCCCAGCTGAGAATAGGCCACAGCTTGACTGTTAAGCCCATGGCCGAGGTGAAGACACGATACTACTTCAGGCTGAATGTGCCGGACAGTCCTGGTGTTTTGGCCCAAATCTCCAGAGTTTTGGGCGATAACTCCATAAGCATCTCCTCCGTAATACAGAAAGAGAGTGACCTTGTAGCACAGACAGCCGTCCTGGTCATCATGACCCATCCGGCAGAAGAAAAAGCGGTGCAAAAGGCCCTCAATCAACTACGTCAACTACCGGTCATCAACCAGGTTGGCAATTTCATCAGAGTAGAAGCATGAAGCAAGGCGTCCTAGATAAGTATCGTAGCTTTCTGCCCATAACAGCATCTACGCCGATGATTACGCTGGGGGAAGGCGACACTCCTCTAGTGAGGTCACGAATTCTCGAGAAACAACTTGGCTGTGGCGAATTATACTTCAAGCTCGAAGGGTGCAACCCCACTGGGTCCTTCAAAGACCGGGGGATGGTGGTTGCCGTGGCCAAGGCAGTGGAAAATGGCAGCAGCAGTATCATTTGTGCCTCTACGGGTAACACCAGTGCCTCAGCAGCCGCTTACGGAGCTAGGTTCGGACTTAGGACTGTTGTTGTCATCCCCAAGGGGAAAATAGCCACGGGGAAGCTTTCGCAAGCCTTTGTGTATGACGCCCAGATTATTGGCATAAAGGGGAATTTCGACGAGGCCCTCAATATAGTCCGCGCCCTGACCCAGAAACATCCCATTACTCTGGTAAACTCACTGAATCCTAACCGCATCGAAGGTCAGAAGACAGCGGCTTTCGAAATAATAGATGAACTGGGCGATGCTCCCGATTATCTCTTCATACCAGTAGGTAATGCTGGCAATATTAGCGCTTACTGGAAGGGGTTCGTGGAATATCACCGGCAGGGCAAGGCTAGCCATACCCCGAGAATGATGGGCTTTCAGGCTGCAGGCGCTGCCCCCATAGTTTTGGGCAAGGTCGTGGATCACCCCAGGACTATCGCCACAGCTATTCGCATCGGCAATCCCGCTAGCTGGCAGAAAGCGGAGATTGCCCGGGACGAGTCGGGTGGCATGATTGATCGCGTTACTGACAATGAAATCCTGCACGCTTATAGATTAGCAGCAGTTAAAGAAGGCATCTTTGGCGAGCCAGCTTCAGCTGCCTCGCTGGCTGGGCTTATTAAGCTATCCAAAGAAAAGGAGTTTTCGCGCAAGTCGGTAGTTTGCATCGTTACTGGCACTGGACTGAAAGACCCGGGAGTCCCACAGAGGTATGCCCAGGCACCCTCGGAGCTCCCTGCCGATCTTGCAGCCGTTGAGGAAGCTATTGAATTCCCAGCATCGACGGTTTCTCCGCGTGCCCGGAGATGACAAGTGGAGGAGAGCCAGACTTGTATGGACTTTAGCCTCGTGCAGCATAACTGTGAAGAGTCGCAGTACGAAAGCTGGAGGTGAAAAACATGTCAAAGATTGTTACCGAAGATATGGGGAAGTTCGGCCAGCATTACCCCAAGGTGCCGGTCATAGTTACCGCCAGCGCTCACGGCATGGATGATGCGATGACTGCTGCGTGGCATAGCTCGATTTCTCTTGAGCCCCCCCTCTATGGGATCGCCATTGCATCCAAGAGGTTCACCTACCAGCTGATCACAGAGAGTCGCGAGTTCGGGATCAATTTCATTCCTTACCAGAAGGCATCGCTCGCCGCTGCCATCGGCGGCATTTCTGGAGAGC
>JBKHJJ010000116.1:0-4131 GCA_046538185.1 Dehalococcoidia bacterium | reverse complement strand
GTCCAGGAGAGGTCCAGCCAGTTCTTCGATGACCGAGAGCTTGTATCTCTTCTTTGCCTCTCCGCCTTTGCCTTTACGTCCTATTTCGTCCAGGATTTTCCGCTCTGTTTTGGCGGCGAAGCCAGGAAGTGCTCTGACCTTCTGTTTTCTGGCCGCCTCCTCTAGTTCCTCAATACTGGTGATTCCCAGCTTCTGATAGAGTAGCCCAGTGCGCTTGGGCCCCAACCCTTCCAGTTTACTGATCTCGAGCAACTCTGCAGGCAGCTCTTTCTTCAGTTCCTCCAGTTGGGGCAGCTTGCCCGTATTCACAATGTCCGCTACCTTACCGGCGAGATCTTTACCGAAACCAGGAAGCTGCGATATATCTTCCTTCTTATTCACCATTTCCGCAGCACTGCGGGACAGATTGGACACGTTCCGAGCCGCGGTCCGATAGGCACGCACCCGATACTGGTTAGCGTTCTTGATCTCCAGAAGGTCAGCGTATTCGTTGAAGGTCTCGGCGATCTCTGCGTTGTGAATCGGCATAAATGTTCCCCTTCACAGTTCTCGGTCGCCCCTTCGATTCGAGGACTAAGTTCTCGCTTCTTTAGGCTTGATGAGCAGGATGGGTAGCCCCGATTCTCTGAGAACGTAGTCAGCCACGCTACCGAATACAGCTCGCCCCAAGCCGCTTCTGCCATGCGTAGCTATGCAAATCAAGCCGATTGTGTTTGCCCGGGCGTAGGTCACGATAGCTTCACCCGGGGGCGACGGCTGCAGGACAACGTAGTCCGTGCTCACTCCCTTCTTCAACAGGTCCTGTCCAACACTGTCCAGATAGGCCCTCATATCGGCCTCCTGTCTTTGGCTTTCCTCCTCCATGATACCGCCCGTTCCAACTGCCGCACCCGCTCCCGCCGAGACGCTGCTCGGTATGGTCATAACCTGAAGAAGTGTCACTTTACTCTCGAACTTGAGTGCCTGCTCTGTAGCATAGGGCAGGATCTGTTCTGCCAGTTTGGAACCATCCAGACAGACCAAGATTCTTTCGAACATTTTGTCTCCTTTCCGTCAAATATATTGTGGCTCAGTGTCTCTCTACTTTGGGCCGAGCTCCTCCCTCAATTGAAGGTGTGACAGGATGTCGGACCGACTGACCAATCCAGCACATTTGCCGTCTTCCAGAACCAGTACTTGATTGACATCCCGTTGAGTAATAAGCCTTAGAGCAGAATTCAAATCATCCTCAGGAGTCACACTGTGAAGAGGCTCACGGGTCATAATCTCCTCAACGGGCGTGGTCTCCCATTTTTCCCGCGGCAACTCCTTAACATCAGTGACAGTCACGATGCCCAAAACGCGGCCATCCCGGCAGACCGGCACCGCCCGGCCGTGTTGCTTTCGAAAAACATTACTCACCAGTTCAGCTACGGTAGTATCAGGGCTCATGTTAGCCGGCTTCGGTTCCATTACGTCCTTAACCTGCACGCCGCTGAGCTGCTCTCGCAGTGTGACTTCACGGCGACTGGCATCTGCTGAGCTACTCAAGAACCACCCTATGAACGCAAACCAGATTCCCCCTATCAGGTTACCAGCGAATACCTGGAACAATCCGAAGCCGATGAGGGCCCAGCCCATAAACCGTCCGACGGTGGCGGCAATATTGGTTGCTTTAACAAGACTCCCAGTTCTGTGCCATATTATGGATCGCAGGACGCGGCCACCGTCCAAGGGAAAACCGGGCAGGAGATTGAAAGCGGCGACGATGCCGTTAACGAGTGCCAGATAAGTAAGCATGGCGGCCAGGGGGCTCTGCTCGTTTTGCACAAGCTGCACCAATCCCCAGAATATGCCCGCCAGGGCAAGGCTGGTGAGAGGCCCTACTATCGACATGGCAAACTCCACCTTCGGTTTCTCTGGCTCGTCCTCCAGATTGCTCACGCCGCCAAATATGAACAGGGTAATACCGGTCACAGTCATGCCTCGAGCCTGTGCTACAAGAGAGTGGGCCAGTTCATGTAACAGCACTGATACGAAGAGCAACAGCGCTGCTGCCACACCGGTTACCCAGTACGTTACTGTCTCCCATCCCGGATATATCTGTGGAAAGAACGCCTGCGCCAAAGACCAGCTAAGTAATACGAAGATCAGTATCCAGGTATAGTGAATCCCGATATCGATACCTGCGATCCTGAACAAACGCAATGAGCTTTTCATGTCACTTCACTCCTCGATTGACTCTCATTGTCAATCCTTGCCTTCATCTTGCTGCGGCCTGATCACCAGGATCGGTAATCCCGACTCTCTCAACACATAATCAGCTACGCTTCCAAATACTCCCCGTCTTACCCCGCTTCGCCCATGGGTGGCTATCGCAATGAGATTGACACTGCTGTCGTGGGCATGATTCACGATTGACTCCCCAGCCCTCCCCAGTATCGTTACGGTCTCTACTGGTACGCCTCTCTTACGTATGGGCACTGCGACTTTTTCGAGGTAGTCTCGCCCCTCATTCAATGCCTTGTTTGCCTCCTCGAGCATGACATCAGTCTGTATGGCTCCGTATTCTGCACCAGGTATGCCCGGGCTGTATGCTACCGGCTCGGGAACTGCTTGGAAGAGAATAATCTTGCCCTGGAAACGAAACGCCTCCTCCACAGCATAGGGCAAAATCTGCTCAGCAAGCTTGGAGCCATCGAGACAAACCAGAATTCGCTCAAACATTGCCGACCTCCTTTCCGGTAGTATTCACCATTGCACACTCAATCAAAAACATCGCCTACAATCCCTTATCCGCGACGTATTTGGCCAGGTCAGCCAACCGACAGCTGTAGCCCCATTCATTGTCATACCAGGCAAGTACCTTAACCATTTGATCACCCATCACCATAGTGGTGGGTGCGTCGAAAATGGCACTGCCCGTAGTGCCCACGCAGTCACTACTGACCAATTCCTCTTCACTGTATTCCAGTATTCCCTTCAGTTTTCCCTCAGCTGCCTGGCGAAACGCCGCGTTAACCTTATCTACGGAGACTGGCTTCTCAAGGTTTGCCACGAAGTCGACAATGGATCCCACGGTGACAGGTACACGAAGGGCCATACCATCAATCTTGCCCTCAAGTCCTGAGACTAGGCGTCCGACCAACTTGGCGGCGCCGGTAGTCGTGGGTACGACGTTGTCCGCCGCCGACCGTGCTCGACGCAAGTCCTTATGATACATGTCGAGCAATCTCTGGTCATTGGTATAAGCGTGCACTGTAGTCATAAGGCCCCTTACCACACCGAAGTTCTCGTGTAACACTTTGACCACCGGGGCGATGCAATTAGTGGTACAGGACGCATTCGATATGATGTGATGTTCTTTGGCCCTGTACTTGTCTTCGTTCACGCCCAGAACGATGGTGATATCTTCATTTTTGGCAGGAGCAGATATGAGCACTTTCCTGGCACCGCCATGAAGATGGGCGGCGGCCTTGCTTGCCTCAGTGAAAAGCCCGGTCGATTCAATCACAATGTCCACTCCATAATCACGCCAGGGAATCTTTCCCGGCTCCCGCTCAGAAAGGACTTTTACGTCTGTTCCATCAACCAGGATGAAGCCGTCTTTCGCCTCCACCTTGCCGGGATATTTGCCATAGGAACTGTCCCACTTGAGCAAGTGAGCATTCGTCCTGGTGTCGGTGAGGTCGTTGATTGCGGCGACCTCCAATTGCCCTTTGTGGTACTGATTTATGACCCTGAGAGTCAACCTGCCTATCCGGCCGAAGCCGTTAATGCCAATTCTGGTGGTCATTTGCTCCTCCTTTTCCTTCTGCTTTTTATGTTCTTGCCGTTTCCTGCTGTGTCATTCACATACTCACCTCCGTAAGCTATTCCCTTGATTCAATGCTCCGTGCTTTCCATACTAAGGCCACACATCCGGGAGGGCTTCCATCCCGGGCAAACTCGCTCCTGCCAGGTATTCGAGAGCCGCCCCTCCTCCAGTGGAGACAAAAGTTATCTTATCTGTTAGCGCTAAATCATCTATTACGTCGGCAGTGGAGCCCCCTGCAACGATGGTAGTTACTTTGAGCTCAGCAAGATAATTGGCTATGCCCTTGGTACCAGTGGCAAACAGGGGTACCTCATATATACCCACAGGTCCATTCC
>JBKHJJ010000011.1:0-18718 GCA_046538185.1 Dehalococcoidia bacterium | reverse complement strand
GGGTTTCCCACAGGCATCATGAACGGAAGTCTTTATGCTGCCGTATTTCGGCAATATCAAACAGAGCTCATGTCCGGCGCCCTGGAGGGCTATAGCCAGGGAACTCGCCACATCTGCTAACCCTCCTATCTTAACTAAAGGGAATGCCTCAGAAGCAACGAAGACGATTCTCATTGTTGAGAGCGGGCTTTGAGGGTCTTCTGCTCCGCTGCGACGGAACTGCCACTTGGGATCAGGTGGGTGGAGAAATCTCTTTCCTGTACGTCGGGGGCGATTTTGCAGTTTCGCCCGACTTTCAACCCTGCCGGTAACCTGGCTCCTTTGCCGACTATAGTGATACCAGAAGTCAAGTTGGCGGGCTCTTCCTTGTTGGGAGTACAGTCATCACCGTAGCCAAGGCAGCATTCCGGAGCGATATAGCATTCCTTATCAACGATAGCCCGGTCCACGACAGCACCTCTGGCGATAACGGTGTCATCGAAGATTATAGAATCTGCCACCTGAGCTCCTTCTTCCACGTATACATGCGGGGAAAGCACCGAATTGAGCACACTGCCGTTTATGATGCAACCGTTGCTGAGGAGACTTCTGCTTATGTGGGCCTTAAGTCCAATCTTCACCGGCGGCATATCCACCGAAGGCGTCCTTACCTGACTTTCAGGTTCATAGAGGTTAAATGGAGGCAAATCGACAATGAGATCCATATTGGTCTGCCAGTAGGCTTCGATTGTGCCGACATCACGCCAATAGCCGTCATACTTGTGACCGTAGGTCCTGTATTTGCCTACTGCTTCAGGGATGATCTGGCTGCCAAAATCCTGCAGGCCGCGGCAATGAGCATCGTCCAGGATCTCGAAGAGCGTATTCTTGTTGAAGGCGTAGATGCCCATAGAAGCCAGGTTGCCTCTCGGTTGGGCTGGTTTCTCCTCAAAGGCAACTATCCTGCTGTCTTCGTCGAGCACTACAATGCCAAAACGGCTAGCTTCAGCCGAAGGCACTTCCGTAACGGAGACGGTGATATCGGCGCCCCGCTCGCGATGAGACTTGATCATCTCTTCATAATGCATAGTATAGACGTGGTCTCCCGAGAGGATGAGGACCTCATCGACCCGGCTGTCCTGTATGAACTGCAGGTTTTGATAGACGGCCTCAGCAGTACCTCTATACCAGTGTATCTCCCCATTCGTACTCACAAAAGGGTAGAGGAAGGTAATCCCGCCGATGACACGATCGAGGTCCCACGCTTTGCCGACACCAATATGGCGCGCCAACGAGCGAGGATTGTATTGCGGTATGACAGCTACTTTACCAATCCCGGAGTTAACGCAATTGCTCAGCGTGAAATCAATGATCCGATATTTGCCGGCAAAGGGGACTGCCGGCTTGGCGCGCTCTTCCGCTAACACACTCAGTCTTTTGCCCTCGCCACCAGCGAGGATGACTGCCAACACCCCTTTCATTTGCGCATTATCTCCTTGTGATAATCATTCTAACCTGTACAGAAAATCGTGTCTAATCCTGCACAAACGAAGCTGCTTTTCCAGGTCAGCTTCACTTGCGAGCCGCAGGAATATACATCTGCTCCACATATTCCTTCAACATCCGACGAGCGCAGAAGTAAGGTACAATCGAGCCGATTGCCTCTTTGACTACGCGCAGCCAACCGTGAGGCACGAATGCTCTGTCGCGCTGGTAGTAGAGAGGTATGATTTCCTCTTCCAGAAGATGGTACAGCGACGCGGCATCTGAAGTATCTTCGTCCTGCGGATCACGCGCTTCGCCGCCGTCGCCAATGGCCCAGCCATTGCTGCCATTATACCCTTCGTACCACCAGCCATCCCGGACGCTGAGGTGCGGCACACCGTTTACCGCGGCTTTCATGCCGCTGGTACCGGAGGCTTCCTGGAGGCGGCGGGGTACATTCAGCCAGACATCTACCCCCTGGACCAGATAGCGAGCCATATGCATATCGTAATCTTCCACAAAGGCTATGCGTCCCTGGAACTCACGGTCTGTGGCCAGAGCGTACACATCGTGGAGTAGTCGCTTGGAAGGAAAGTCAGCGGGGTGAGACTTACCAGCGAAGACTATCTGGACAGGATGCCACGGATCGGTGACAATACGCTTGAGCCGTTCCATATCATGGAAGATTAGCTGCGGCCGCTTGTACGCGGCAAAACGACGAACAAACCCTATGGTCAGGACATCCGGATCGAGCAAAGCGCCCATAGCCAGCACCTGTCGGGCCGGGCACTCACGTTCAGTGGAACATCCCCGTGCCCGCTCTACCATCCTGCCCATAAGCTTGCGCTTCAGAATCTGGCGCACTGCCCACAGTTCCTCGTCAGGGATATTCAATACAAGCTCCCGAAGGCTGGCATCATCGTGTCTCTTTGACACCTCCAAACCCAGGTGCTTCTCATAGAGGCGGCTCATTTCCGGGGCCATCCAGGAAGGCATATGAATTCCGTTAGTGATATGCGAAATAGGGGTTTCATCTTCTTTAACTTCGGGCCACAGCCCGTGCCACATCTTTCTGCTAAGCTTTCCGTGGAGCTGGCTTACGGCATTGCGATGGTTGGCCATCTTCAGACCAAGCACGGTCATATTGAAACTCTGGTCGCTTGCTCCACCGTGTTGTCCCAGCTCCAGGAATGTCTCCCGGCTAATTCCCAGAGATTCCCAGTAGTCTCGAAAGTACTTCTCTGCAAGCGAGACAGGAAAGACGTCGTGTCCCGCAGCTACTGGCGTATGAGTGGTAAAAACGGTAGTCGCCCGTACATTTTGAAGGGCTTCAGTGAAGGTGGCACCTTTTTCCGTTTCCTCCCTGACTCGTTCCAGCATCATGAAGGCGCTGTGGCCTTCATTGGCATGCCATACCGAGGGTTTGATGCCGAGTGCGCGCAAAGCACGCACGCCGCCAATTCCCAGCACAATCTCCTGCTGAATGCGCTGCTCATGGTCGGCAGTATAGAGCCGTGCACATAGCTGTCGGATTTCAGGTGAATTCCCTTCAACATTACAGCACAAGAGATAAAGGCTAACCCGTCCCAAGCGCACCTGCCATACTCCAATATACAGGGATCTATCACCCAGTTCGACCTGTACCGCTGGCCCACACCAAACGGAACCGGGTACCGGATTGACTGGCTTGATGGGGGCTTCATCGAAATCCAGCTGCGTGTAGATCTCCTCCTGCCAGCCCTCAGCAGAAATATGCTGGTGAAAGTATCCCTGGGGATACATGAAGCCCACTGCGACCAGGGGCAGTCCCAGATCACATGCTTCCTTGCACACATCGCCAGCCAGGACTCCGAGACCACCAGCATATATGGGAAGGGAGTTGTGTATGGCAAACTCCATTGAAAAGTAGGCAATGGGACCGTCCAAAACGTTGGGATACTTGGCTGCAAACCAGCTTTCCTTGTCCAACATCTCGGCGTCGAAAGCCGACAACACAGAGTCATATAGTTCAAGAAAAGCGAGGTCACTAGCCGCCGCTGCTAGTTTGTCGGCACTGATTTCACGTAGCTGCTTAACCGGGTTATGTCCACTCGACCGCCACAGCGGATAGTCCAGAGCTCTAAACAGGTCACGCGCCTGTGGGTGCCAGCTCCACCACAGGTTATTGGCTAGTTCCTCTAGCCTGCCTATGCGCTCAGGTAGTCTTCCTTCGGCCAATGCACTTTTCCTATTATAGCAGGATATGGATTATGCTATCATATGAATAGATACGGTTCTTGCAGGCTAAAATAAATGACCGACTGATGAAGTGGTAAGGTCCAAGCTTGTGAGGATTTCCGATGGCATACATCACTGAGCTACTTTTGTGACGCGACGATGATGCAGTGTGCTTTCTATCTGACACCAGACGGGAAACTTCTTGACCAGCTAAGCAAGGAGCAAATAGGAGGATTTCTCGCAACCGGGGAGGGCTTGCTCTGGGTTGATATGGAGGACTTAACCAGCGAAGATGCCGACTTACTTTCGAATACGTTCTGTTTTCACCCTCTGGCAGTGGCAGACTGCATCAGCAAGAACATACACCCACCCAAGATAGATGACTTCGAGGACTACCTGTTTCTTATCGTCCATGGAATCAACTACCACATCGAATCCGAGATAGTGGAGACCACGGAACTGGCCTGCTTCTTGGGAAAGAACTACGTGGTCACCAGTCATGATGTACCCATGAGGTCGGTTTCATCCATATTGGACCGGATTCGGAAGGACGAACGCCTTATGCGCAGGGGAGCTGATTTCCTGGCTCACGATATCATAGATGCCCTGGTAGATAACTTCATGCCTGCCATAGAGGAGATGGATGAGAAGAACGACCAGCTCGAAGCCGAGGCACTGCACGAGCCGAAGAGGGAAACTCTTATGTCAATTATGCAGCTCAAGCGCAGCATACTGGCATTGACGCGGGTCATGTTGCCCCAGCGTGAAATAGTGAACGGGCTCAGCCGTGGGGAATATGCCCTGATAAACGAGCGAGCCCGAATATACTATCGCAACATCTATGACCACCTGGTGCGCGTGGAGATGCTCACCCTTGGCCTCAGAGACATGGCTGAGAGCGTCCTGAGCACTTATCTTTCCTCAGTGTCGAATCACATGAACGAGGTAATGAAGATGCTGACCCTCATAGCCACCATATTCATTCCGCTGACCTTTGTTGCCGGCATCTACGGCATGAACTTCGCGAATATGCCGGAGCTGGAGTGGAGGTATGGGTACTTTGTCATCTTGATTGTTATGGCGGTGATAGGCATTTCTCTGGCAGCCTATTTCAGGAGAAGGAGGTGGCTCTAGATTCGCTGCGTGAAGAATATGTCACGGGTATCTGGACCTGAAGGCGAAGCGATTGGGTACCTATATCCTTCTGCAGACATAGTGCAGTCTATGTCTGAGCAGAACGTGAGTGGGAGGTTTTGAGTATGGCTTATGTAGGCATTTTGTTGATAGCCATCCTGGTTTCTTTCATCATCGTCCGAATCGGAGGCTTCGCCCTCCAGCTAACAGGGATAGAACCCGATGTAGCTAGATTTCAGGCGTTATCTGCTTTCTCAGGAACTGGTTTCACGACGCGAGAAGCCGAACGCGTGGTCGGGCACAAAGTCAGGCGCAGAATTGTGACCATTCTCATCGTGCTGGGAAATGCCGGCACGGTCACTGTGATTGCCACTTTAGTGGCGTCTTTCACCCAGGTGAGCGGCTATATGTGGTTTTTCATCCGCCTGGCCATAATAATCGCCGGCATATTCGGCCTCTATCAGGTGATCATAAGGAGCAATGTTGGTCAGCGGTTCCTTGACTGGCTGCAAAGACCGATTATGAGGCGAATCTTCAGGGGAACTCCACCTGTGGAGGAAATATTCCGTGCAGAGAAAGACTGGGCTGTTAGTCTCGTCACGATAACAGGGAGCTCGAAGAGCATTGGTCAGTCTGTGGCTAATATCGCCGCAGAAGGGGATGTAGAAATACTCGCTATAGACAGGCCCGGTACTCACCTGCCCAGGCCGAGCGGGGAGGAGAAAATAGCAAAAGGAGACCGACTTCTGGTTTATGGAAACAAAAAAACTACCAAGCAATTCCTGGACTAGTGACTGTTCAAAGAGAGCATGACACAACACGGCCGGATGTTGTTTTGCGGGAAAACCGAATAAACTCTTAGAATCATATTATGATTTCGAGCGTGAAAGGAGACTAATATGAAGATTCTTGTTGCCGTTGATGACTCTCGCTACTCTGAAGTCGCCGTAGGCATGGTGAAGGCCCTAAAATTGGCGAAAAAGTCCGCCGTAACGTTTCTAACCGTGATCCCGGAGCATGTCTTTTTGGGCGGGCACATTCTGGTGGACATCCCGGCACATTCTACCGCACTGAAGACTCAGCTATGGAAAGCCAAGGGGGAAAGGGCATCACAGTTGCTCGCCAAACTCTCGAAGTCATACGGCACTCGGGGACCCAAAGTGGAGGCTATGGTCCGTAGAGGACGTCCTGCCGATGAGATTATCAAGGCATGCCGCAGCATTGGGGCGGACCTTGTTGTAGTAGGATTCAAGGGCACAACGGATGCCCCCGAGTTCTTGTTGGGGAGCGTTGCTCATAAGGTAATCAAGTACGCGCCATGCAGTGTGCTGGCAGTCAAGAAAGAAAGCAAAGCTATCAAAAGAGTACTTATGCCCTTCGACGGGTCCAAATACTCTGATGAAGTGGTGCAGTTCTTGATGCAAATTCCGCTTCCCACCCATACGGAAGTCCTTCTCATGACGGTGTTGCAAGCTTTTGCCCCGGCACTGGTCAAAGCATACACCTTAGACTTGGAACGCGACCAGCAAATAATTGCCGAGTTTCAAAAAGCTGAAGAGGAGGCCGCTAAGCAATTGATGATAGTTGCGGAGAACCGGCTACGCAATGGCGGATATGAGGTCTCAACCATTGTTGCCCGCGGTGACCCTTCCCAAGAGATTCTGCGAAAGGCTGCCCCGAAAACTGTCGATTTGGTTGCCATTGGCGCCAAAGGTCTTACTGGAATGCGTGATTTCTTGCTCGGCAGCGTAGCTGAGCGCGTGGCGCGGCATACCAAGACCTCTGTGCTCATAGTAAGGCCGCCCAAGAAATAAAGGGTTATTGAAGAAGTATTACACCATCCAGTGACAATCCTGCAGCCTGATCTGGTCTTAACGGGCGAAGCATAGTGGCAGGTAAGCTTGGCATGAGTCCAAAGGGAGTAACTATGCTACCGGAAGACACTCGCCAGGAAAGAAGGAAATCCACAGTAAGCATCCGCCAGACGGAGATAGATGATATCGGGCCGGTCTACCACCTGGGAGAGAAGCTTTTCACCAGTGAGGAGTTCCCCGTTCTTTACCGCACCCGGGATGCCTACGAAGTAACTGACCATTTCACTTCCGACCCGGACTATTGCCTCGTGGGAGAGACAGAAAGGAGGGTCGTTGTATTTATCCTGGCCACCACCATCGAAAAAGAAGGCACTGCCTGGAGGAAGTACGGATACCTGAGCTGCATAGGAGTGGATGAGGCTTTCCAGCGTACGAACCTCGGCCTCCGTCTGTACAGGAGATTGGAGGAGAGGTTCATGAAGGATGAGGTAAGAATGGTCATAGCCGATACCGAAGCCTACAACGAGAAAGCGATAGCTTTCTTCGGGGCTATAGGATTTTCTCCCAGTCGGCGGTATCTGTGGCTGACGAAGACCCTTCGGTGCCCCCTCAAAAGAGTCAGCAAGCCAAAGCCTGGCTCATCAAGCACAAACGGGCCATAGACGCTTTGGTATGCGGCTGTCCAGCCATGCAGATGGCGTCTATCTCGGACTGCGCACCATCTTCCTGCTGCACGTGTCGGGATTTCACCTCATGATTGTGGCTTGCTGTATTGCCTGCGCGCGGCCTCGCGGCTTCTTCCAGCCAAGAGCTTCCAGCAGGTCTCCTACGGCCGTTTCAGCATGGCCGGGATGGCGAAGAGTGAGGTCGGAATCTATCCGGTAGCGGTTACGTCGTCCCTCTCGTTTCTTGGTGATATAGCCGGTCTCCAGCAGGTCAGCGATTATCTTGCGAGTCGCCCTTTCTGTGATGCCGATAGAATTAGCCAGGTCGCGGGCGGTTATACGGGGATGACGAGCGACGTAACTCAGCACCAGCCCATGATTGGTAAGAAATGTCCACTCTGCCATATCTCACCTCCCTGTTACTAGATCCCTGTCAAATTTCTTATCCATTTTCCACCAAAAGGCCTTGACAAACAATGTTTTGGGATTATAATGGTATTAACGATGAGCAAGAGTTCACTATTTCACTATCATGATTTCATCATGCTGTTTAAGCATTCATGATAACATACGCATCATAAAAATGCAAGCCCTGTATTGGATTCTCCAAAAAAGGAGGTGATAGAAATGCAAAAGAAACCCATGCCCGGCAAGCCCGGCCCAAAGAAGTAAGTGAGCTATAGGCGAAGGGAGGTCAGGGGCGGGAGAGTCTCCTCTCCCGCCCCTGATATGTCAGGAAAGAACCCTCTCATTTCCACGAATGGCCCGCAGAAATGAGGGCGCTATAGTCCGCACAAAGGAGGTGAAGCAACAGTCATGACAGTCAAAATCCAAAAACCCATAATCGAGCTGTGGTTACGAGATGTGCCAGAGAACAAAGCGTTCTGGTTTCACAACGGCAGGACGGCTAAGAATCTGGCTGAACTTGCCTCCGCGCTACGGGAAATCAGAGAGGAGACATTTGAGCATCATGTTCTCGGAGATCGAAACGATTTCAGTAACTGGGTCAAGGACGTCATTGGGGACGTAACGCTGGCCAATCAATTACAGAAGGCAGCCACCCAGGCAGCTGCTGCCCGCAGGGTAGAAACGCGGTTGGACTGGCTTAAGGCGAGGCTTTGACGCAGTCCGGTCAGTGTGGCCCTTTCTCACGTGAAGGCATTTGCGATGGCCAACAGGATATTCCTCAATCAACAGAAGACACGAAGCATGAGGGTGCTTGCGGCGGTAGGGGTTTTTGCCGTGGTTGCAGTTTTGGCAGTGGCCACGGTCCTGGCAGCGATATATGTACCTCAGGTAGCTATATGGGTACCTATCATTACTCTGGGGCTGGCCTTGGCTCTGCAAAAATACACCGCCAGTTTTCTGGCTTACTTTGCCATCAACTTCTCGGGTATCTACAGCCTGGGAGACAGAATTCGTATTGGCAACATAAAGGGTGATGTGCGGCGAGTGGGCCTACTCCATACTACACTGGAGGAGGTTGGAGAAGACGAAAAACTGGGAGGCGAGCTCACGGGCAGACTACTTCATGTGCCCAACATGCTTGTCCTGGATCAGCCTGTATTGAACTACTCAAAAGATTACTCGGTGCAGTGTGAGGCTATTTTCTCTGACTACGTTTTCGACGAAGTCCGGATCCCCGTCACCACCGATAGCAATGTAGAGAAAGCCAGTAAACTTCTAGAACGTATCTTAAAGAGTCAGGATGAAGCATATGTGAGAGAGGCTGGCCGAATGTTCCAGAATGGCTATCCTCAATTCCTTAGCGAGGCCAGCAATGACCCGCGTGTTCTAGTCCACATTGAACCGAAACAGGTCTGGATCAAGGGCAAGTTTGTGGCTCCTCTGCGTGGTCGTAATGACTTGAGAAGCAAGATCCTGTTACAGTTCCTCAAGGAAATAAGCAGGCTTTCCGATATAAAGCTGGCATAGTCACCAGATTGCCTACTAGGACTTTCGTTCTCAATCACGGATCTCAGCGTACGCTTGACCGGTTCGGCGATTGCTTACTGATGACTGAAAAGGCTATAATAGACCTTCCGATTCCTGTTAATCAGACCATGGAAACGGGCAAGAGGACAATGATGCAAGAGCAGTTCCTCGCCGAGGGGGAATTATCAACCAGGATCGAGCAAGTGTACGGCGAGCTAGAGTCCTTGCGCAGACGGCTTGACCGGCTGGCCAAGCTGCAATCACTCCTTAAGGAAAAGTACCGCAGTAGATTGGAGAACTTCTCTGCCCAGCTTAGCGGCATAGAGGAGAAACAGTGGGAGCTCAAGACTCTGGCAAAGCAGCTGAAAAAGAACAAAGAGAGGCGATCCATTATCAAGAACCAGGTAGATAGCTTAACCAGGCGCAAGAAAACCATTCGTCAGGCGATGAAACAGGTTGCGGGATACGAGAAATCAAGCAACGTCCACGTTGAAGCAATAGAAGAGGAACAGGAGGTCCTCACCCAACGGCTTCAAGACTTAGAGCATATGCTGGAACTTGCAGAGCAAGCTGAGTTGAACAAGAAAGAGTTGGATACTGTTAGCCAGCGGGTTCGTGCCACGCAAGGACTATTGAAAGAGCACGAAGCCGATCTCAGCAAAAGGACCATAGATTTGCTCTTCGAATTCTACATACCTCCAAAGAACAACAAGCGGCTTGAGTTATGAAGTGTCTGTCGCTGGGTCGCCAAAGAGGCCTGGTCAGCTTCAACGCATAGCCTTCTCAGACCAACCGAGCCCAAGCGATGCCGTGGTCTCTACGTTCCCAGATTTGCCATCTTGTTCATCCTGCTATAATAAGCCGAGAAGGCTAACTGGAAAGCAGACATATGGCAACCGACTGGGTTCACGCTGGCGGGCAGCACCAGAAATCGCCCTTAAATACGGTCGAGCAAGGCGACAGAAGGAGCCAAACGGTGGGAACCGAAGTGATTGGCGTTAGTCATGGTTTCTACCGAGGCACATCTTCAATAACGGCTTGCATCTACCGACTAGCAATACCGATTGAACGGCGGCACACTGGATTCCTACCGGAGGAAGGACTATGAACCAGGTTGTTGCGCCAGAGGTTACCACTATCGCGGGCGGCTGTTTTTGGTGCATCGAAGCGATCTTTCGGGAGGTCGATGGCGTTGAGACTGTCGTTCCCGGCTATGCCGGCGGTACTACCGCCAATCCCACCTACCGGGAGGTCAGCACCGGTGATACCGGCCACGCGGAGGCAGTTCAGCTGACCTTCGATCCTGCCAGAATTTCATACCGGGAGATACTGGAGATTTTCTTCTCAGTCCACGACCCAACGACATTGAACCGGCAGGGTGCGGACTCGGGCACGCAGTACCGCTCTGTCATCTTCTATCACGATGAACAGCAAAGGGCCATCGCTGAACAAGTCATTGATGACCTCAACAAAGCTCACTTGTGGAGGAGACCGGTCGTCACGCAGGTTATCCCCCTGGACAGATTCTATCCCGCGGAAGATTACCATCGGGAATACTTCACGCGACATCCAGAGCAGGCGTACTGCCAGATGGTGATTTCGCCCAAGGTGAGCCAGTTCCGTAAGCGGTGGGAAAAACGGCTTAAGGAGACACTACCAAAATAGCATGGGAACAAAGAAAACGGCAAAATTCAACATAGTCTGCTGGGCCCTTCTTCTTTTTGTTGTGGCTCACCTGCTTATATTTCTTGTTATTCCCCGTGTAGATCCCTTCCTCGATGAAAAGGATATATATGTACCGAGCCAGCCATCCCAACCCATATCCTGGTGGCCCGGAGAAGTCACCCTGCCCGATGGAAATGTTGTCGACGTACCCGCCCATTCATCCTTGGGACCGGTCTTGATCTACATTCTTGCGGCAGCGGGTGCACTTGGACTCACGCTGTCCCTGATTCCACTGACAGCTCTGAAGGTCTTCCTTCGATTCATGTTTGCCCTTCTATTCAGTTGGGGCGCATTCATCGCAACTGTGTTCTATCTGCCCCTTCCGCTAGCTGTAGCAGTCGGCGTTGCCCTTGGAGCATTTTGGTTCTTCATACCGTTGGTCTGGTTACATGACATGGTACTGGTTCTGGCGGTCAGTAGCCTGGCACTGGTCTTCGGCCGATTCATTGCGCCCTGGACTGCAATGGCTATTATCCTGGCGCTCGCCATCTACGATCTTTTGGCGGTCCGTTTCAAATTCATGGTCTGGATGGCAAACAAGCTATCGCAAATAAATGCCTTGCCGGCACTGATCATTCCCAGGGACCATTCGGAATGGAACTCAAACCTGAAAAAACAGGCGGAGAAGGTAATACAGGTAAATCCCGGCGACAGAGAATACTCCATACTGGGCGGGGGCGATGTCGCCTTTCCCTGCCTCCTCACAGCTTCCGTTTGTTTTGCCCAGGGCCTGGCTCCAGGGATTATTATTGCCGTGCTCGGCTCTCTGGGACTGATTAGTGTTTATGCAATTCAACAGAAATTCCTGAATGGTAAGCCGATGGCGGCCCTGCCACCTATTGCCGGCTTCACGCTGGTCGGCCTGTTGATTATCTAACGATGCGCAACCATTTCACCTCCAACTGATCATGTTGGGGTGAGTTATGTGAAAGCCGCAGCTGGCCACCAGGTTGTGACCAGCTATGGCACTGGAATCATCGGAAGCCAGGAAGACGATGCAAGCCGCTATTTCCGACGGCTCGGCGATTCTCTTCAAGGCGTTGTTGTCCGCCAGCTTAGTCATCACTGCCTCATAAGAGACACCGGCTTCCCTGGCTGCAATATTGACCCAGTCGTCGAACTCACTGGTCCGGGTAGCACCAGGGCTGATGCAGTTGACACGAATGCCGTATCTACCGGCTTCGATGGCCAACGTCTCGGTGAACCCGATTACGGCCCATTTGCTGGCGGCATAGGGGCTTTCCCTGGGGACTCCAGACAAGCCCGCGACGCTGCTGATATTGATAATACTGCCGCTTCTCCGGGGAATCATGGTCTTGAGCACCTCTTTGCAGCACAGCATCGTTCCGGTTAGATTAATAGCTAACGAATCACGCCACTCACCCAGTTCCATATCGACGACATCTACATTATTGTAGGTACCCCGGGCTGCATTATTCACCAGTATATCAATGCGACCAAACTCGTCGATGGTTTCGGCTACCATTCGCTTTACGTGCTCGTGATCGGAGATGTCGGCTTGTATTGCCTTTGCCTTGCCTCCTCTCGATTTGATGTCTTCAGCTACTTCTTCCAGCCGAGGCAGATTACGGGCGGCTATGGCAATTGCCGCTCCTTCGTCGGCAAAGGCCAGGCTAATAGCTTTGCCTATCCCAGTCCCTCCACCAGTAATAACGGCTACCCTGTCTTTCAGTTTCATGGATTCCATCCTCCTGAACAATAATGATTTGAATCTGGCTGGGTCCAGCCTACTCCCAGAGAAGCTATCACCAAACCTCTTCTCCGTCAACTATGGAGCACTTTCCCATAACGGGGCTTCGACTTGATCTGCTTACACGCAGCGCACCGAGGCTTCGGTTCGGACCTCTATGGCGTTTTTGCGTGCTGTTCGCCGTTGCATTATGGAAGAATGGTGTGTACAAGTCAGGCAATCACTGTCGGGGGGGATGGTCAACGATACGCTGACAACCCCCATCGAACGACGATGACAGAAGCGCAACACCGGAAAGGGATAGTTCCATAGAAGCGGGCAGTTCACGGTCATGCACGTATGAATTCCAGCCCGTTCAACGGCTCACGAACGAAAATTTGACAAGTTGTCTCTAGATGTGATATCATAAGAAAGTACCCCAAGTAGCCAAACGGAAAATTGGTGGACTGAGAACCGAGTCTGACTAGGTAGAACCCGAAAAGAGAAGGGGGAGGAAGCCAAAAGTGGC
The DNA here is from genome assembly GCA_046538185.1 of Dehalococcoidia bacterium. Classification (GTDB taxonomy): domain Bacteria; phylum Chloroflexota; class Dehalococcoidia; order GIF9; family AB-539-J10; genus RBG-13-51-36. Next base: position 5,545 of record JBKHJJ010000011.1, on the reverse strand, counting down.
AGGCTGCTTGGGGTACTCCCTTTATTCCGTTCACAGCCAGCTATCGTGGAGTAACCCATTGGTTCTTGATGAGAACCCGTCATTATTGATTGTCATCTTTTCGTATCGGCTTTATAATTGAACCGAGTCCTTGAATTGCCCCGACGGTTTCGGAGGTGGATATGAGTGATGACTATACGTCAACAGGCATCGCTGGCGCCGATAAGATCCTTGGAGAGAAAGGAATACCGAGAGGTCATAGCATCCTTATAGCCGGAGGACCCGGCAGCGGGAAGACTACCTTCGCAATTCAGTTCCTGTACAAGGGAGTCACGAAATACGACGAACCCGGAATCTATATTTCACTGGATGAAGACCCCGAGGACGTGAAAAAGAATATGTCGAAATTCGGCTGGGACCTTGGCAGGCTTGAAAAGGAAAGGAAACTCGCGTTTATCAACGTATCCCCGGTTCGGGTAGCATCCTCGGAAAAGGCTGGTCTCATCCAGCTGGGGATGAAGGAGTTCAAGCTGATCAAGCTGTTGGAAGCAATCAGGCAAGGTATTGAAGAAGTCCAAGCAAAGAGGGTGGTCATCGACCCCATTACCATTTTTACCCTTCAGTATCCGGACGAGGTTGAGCGCATCTATGCCATGAGAGACCTGATAGCCGACTTCAGGAAGACCTGCTGCACCAACCTGCTGATCTCGGAGCTAAGAGGCACAGGCCTGGAAAGAGAACATCAATTCGAAGAGTATTTGGCTCAAGGGGTTATCCTGCTGCGCACGGTGATGAAAGACGACAAGTTAACCCGCATGTTCCAGGTGGAGAAAATGCGTGGACTGGAGGTCGACAACCAGCCGCGCCCCTATAGTATTACCAGCAGTGGTATAGAGATATATCCTACCCTGACTGTTTTCAAGTAAGCAGCCGACGGGACGGAGGCAAGAGGATTGTCTTTAGCCGAGATACAGGAGATACCGGAGGGCAACCTGATCTTGCTGTCAGGGCCTCCCGGGGCAGGAAAGTCCACCTTTTGCCAGCAGGTGGTGGTAAGGGGCATAGCCGCAGAGAGGCCGGTCATATTCGTGACTACGGAGCAGAGCCCTTCCGGGGTCATGCGGACTCTGCTAGAGAAGGGTATCGAAGCGCCCGAGTCCGAAGTGCTGAGCTTTGTTGACGCATTCAGCCGGACAGTGGGGGTGGCAACTCCTGATCGACCAGATACTATATGCGCCGACTGTGCTGATTTGAACACCATAACCATCGCTACCACAAAGTTGAAGGAAAGAATTGGACAAGAAAGCATATTACTTGTGTTTGATTCGCTTACTTCTCCCTACCTGTTTTGTGGCGCTGAGATTGTCAAGTTTGTGAGGCTGTTTCTGGCCAAGTTTGCCGCCGAGGGCAACTCGGTAATGGCTTTAATAGATGAGGGTTGCGGCAAGCCTGAGGACTTGGTGGCCATAATGAGCATCGCAAACGGTGTCATAAGCATGGAAATGAGGGAGAACAGGCAGCTAGTCACCATAGTGAAGCACCCAGAGTTAAGACCGACAAGAATTGAAGTCCTCATAGAATCCAGAGCACGAGTGAAAGCGACAACCCATTTCGACCCGCATGTGATGAAGAGGTTTGCCAAAAGTATGTTGGGGCAAGTTGAAGACGGCGCAGAAGCAGCGGGCAGTACACTGCAAGGCATACCCCTCTTCTCCTCGGTGTCTATAGACGACCTTTCCACCCTTTCTCGTCAATTTACGAAGCGCCGGTATCGCAAGGGCGAAATCATCTTTCACAAGGGTGACTCCGGTTCCACCTTCCACATAGTCAATAGCGGGGTGGTCAAACTGACCATCCCTTCAGAGGGGGGAGACGACGTGTTCCTGGCCCACCTGGGACCAGGCGACTTCTTTGGCGAACTGGCCTTGCTGGACAACAGACCCCGCTCTGCCACAGCTACCGCTACAGAATCCACGGAGACTCTGGCCCTGGAACGCGGAGACTTTCTCGGTTTTGTGAAGCTATATCCGGACGTGGCCGTTGCTATTCTGGCCGTACTGGCGGAAAGGATTAGAAACCTAAATTATCAGCTGGAGAGCGTCGTCATGTTCAAACCAGAAGCTCGCCTGGCTCAGACTCTGCTCAACTTGGTGGCCGCCCAAGGCAGCGAAACTCCAGAGGGATGGAAGATCTCAATTCCTTTCACGCAGTTCGAGCTTGCCGAGATCGCCAGAGTAGCTCCAGGAACAATCAGGCGCCTGTTGAGCGACTTCCGAAAAGCCGGCATAGTGAGCTTAGAAGACCAGCATTACCTGATCCATAAGCCGGAGGAATTGCACAGAAGGGCAGCCGCAGGCAGTAGCCGCGAGTGAAGATCCAGCAATGCTCCCTTACCAGCACTGTTGTCAACAACCCTTAGGCAGAGGCACACTGTCGTTTGCTGAAAGAGTAGCGACGCCGCACATCGCGGTATCCGCTACGGAGCCCATACGAGCAAGGGGCTGACGATGTTAGCTAGAACTGTATGGGAATTGCCAGTCCTATGGCATAAGTTGCCGCTGCAGCCAACGTCCCGATAGCCATCATTTCTGCCCCGCTCCGAAGCCAGCTCTTCCTGGTGAAGATGGCCTTACTAGCTCCTACACCAAAGAGGCTGACCACACTTGCGATTACCGCAACTATCGCCGCCGAGGTTGCCTCCATAAAAGCGAAGGGCAGGATGGGAACAAGAGAAACAATCGCAAATGATAATCCGACTAAAGCAGCAGCCTTAGCTGGAGAGCAAGACTGTTCCGATGTCAACCCGAGTTCCTCTCCAACAGTAAATATTGCCCTTGACTCCATCTCCAAAGCCACTCTATCCGCAACGGCCTCCGCCTCCTGCATCTTGAACCCCCTCTCCTGATAGAACCTCACCAGCTCCTCCCTCTCTTCCTCGGGAGTCCTTCTCTTCCTGGTTCCCTCCCTCTCTCTCTCTCTTTCGGTAACCTCTTTCTCAGACTTCGACGAAAGGTAGGCCCCGGCACCCATAGATATGGCCCCCGCAATTGCTCCTGCTGCACCGGCTACCAGAACAACATGCCCCTCGGTAATTGCTCCGTAGACCCCTGCTACCAACGCCAGTATGGAAACCAGACCATCGTTCGCTCCAAGAATGATCTCTCTCACTCCACCACCATCACCCATCTCCCAGCCTTCCATACCCAATACGTCCTCCTTCATCCTCTCAATGTGCAGCCTCTCATCAGAAGCTATCCTGGTCCATGTCTCTGAGGCAGCCATGTCAGCGAGATTACCCGCCTTGATAGACAGGTCTTCAATGCTCTCATCCTCGGCTACTATGGTCCACTCGAAGAAACCCCTCGTGCCCAGAACAGCCATCATCAGCCCCACTCTCTTATTCAGAAAGGCAGCTCTTGCCAGTTTAATATCACCGTCCGCCAACTGCTCGATTCTCTTTGACCAGGATTCAACATCAGTGGACTCATTGGCACTTATTTCGGCTAAGAGCTGCCTGATCCTTTCGTTAGCAGCCTTCCGGATGAGTCTCTGATAGCCCATAGCCTGCATAGTCTTGTAGGTGCGAACCTTCTTCGCCGCCTCAAGCAGTGTTCTTTTTTCCTCGGCTGTCAATTCAGCCATGTCCAGTTGCTCCTATCGCGGACTGACGATTAAGGTGGCACACGCCTCAATTCAAATACCACCGGGTTTTCCGAGTCGGGGCAGGCAACTGTTGCCCTGTTCGGGTCCTCTTCCCATGGGAATGATCCTCCAAATTGTAGTACCTCAACGAAAGGGAAGAGTGTGTGGAAAGCCCATGAACAGAGGCCAGGCACAGTCTTTTGCCCGACAACAAATTCGTCACCTACCCGGTGTCCAGCTTCACAAACACCCCTCTGGGATATAACCCTGGCTAGTACATCAGTCATATGTCCTCCCATAAGTATTCACCATTCACTGAGGTCCACCTCTGTGGCCCCTATGCCCCCATGATAGCGGTCAGCCAGCCTATGAGCCTTAACCAGAGGATGCTTTGATAAGTAACGTCCAACTTCCTGGCGCAGTACGCCGGATCCCTTTCCGTGAACAACCAAAACGCGGTATAACCCGGCCCGAAATGCTGCGTACAGGAAATCATCGAGTTTAGTAAGAGCCTCATCAACGGTCAGGCGATGGAGATCTATTTCTTCTTCAACGGGGATCATCTCACAATTGCCAGGCTGGAGTTAACTCCACGAATTCTCAGCCAGGTAGATTATACCATTATCTCGTGCCAGCTATTTCTGTGCCGCTTAGCCCGGTGGGCAGAGAATTGAAATAATGGTAGAACATTCTGCTGGACTATGAACCACATAACGAGACAAGTATTGTCACCTTGCATTTGTAACAAAACTATCACATAATAGGTCTATTAGAGAGTACTTATAGACCTCGGAATTATGACAGTCGGAAGTTGAGATGAATAACATTGAGGAGTTGGCATATCTGTTCGGCGTACTTTCTGACCCTACACGACTAAAGCTAATCAAGCTTCTTTCCAATCAGGAGGAGCCGAATGCTCTCTGTGTGAATGCTCTAGCCTATCGGTTAGATGTAACTCAATCGGCGATTTCCCAGCATCTCAGATTACTCAAGTCCTCTGGGTTGGTAAAAGGTGAGCGGCATGGCTATCGCGTCCACTATTTTCTCAACGAGGAAGCACTGAACAAGATCCAGCAAAGGATATCTACTGCTCTCCCCATCGGAGACAGGAAAATTGACAAAAAGGGCGTGGTTGAGGCAGAAAAATGAAGACGGATAGTGTGTTGGCCATGCAGGTATCAAACCTCACCAAGCGATTCGGCGATGTCATTGCCGTAAATGATATCAGCTTTCAGGTTGAAGAAGGAGAGCTATTCGGCTTTCTCGGTCCCAACGGCGCCGGTAAAACTACCACCATTAATATGCTTACAGGCTTGGCCAGATTGGACTCGGGCAGTATTAATATCAGCGGAATAGACTGCACCGGCAACCCCAAGGCAGCCCAGCACATGACCGGTATCGTTCCTGATGAAAGCAATCTCTATCCTGAGTTAACCGGTTTTGATAACCTCTGCTTCTGTGCTGCATTATACGGGATACAGAAAGCCGAGCGTCAGCTACGTGCACGGGAGCTTCTAGAGACCTTCGCCCTTACCGATGCTGCCGACCGCAAGTTCGCAAACTACTCCAAAGGTATGAAGCGTAAGCTAACCTTTGCGGCTGGCATTATTCACCAGCCGGCTATCCTGTTTCTTGATGAACCGACCACGGGTATTGATGTGGCCAGCGCCCGCCAGGTAAGGCAAATAATCGCCTCTCTTCACCGCAAAGGAACCACAATCTTTCTTACAACACATTACATAGAGGAAGCCGAGCGACTTTGCGAGAGGATTGCCTTCATCGTTAATGGGCGAATTGTGCGGACCGCCCGTACTGCAGATTTGCTACAGCCCTTTAAGGGCAAGAACGTATTACTTCTTTCTGTTTCCGATTCCGGGGCCGATTTCTCCGAAGATCTGGCTTCAGATTTTCCTCAGTATCAATT
>JBKHJJ010000115.1:0-4162 GCA_046538185.1 Dehalococcoidia bacterium | reverse complement strand
CTCGGTAATGTGTAGCCTTACTCCAAGCCCAACAAATAGTCAGAACGTAAAGTCAAGAACTGGTTATCTGGGTAGTTCCTCCAGATGACAGAAAGGGATGAAAAAGAAAAGCCTCCACAGTCAGGGAGGCTTCAGCCATCGCTTTAGAGGGTTATCAGAGTTATGGATGGATTCTGCTTCTTGGCTTATGATTGGGGAAAGGATCCCGAAGATTCGAATCCTCTTCGCTGGAGCCAGGGTATCAATTAGGTAGAACCCGCAAGCCCTTCGGCTTGACGTTCAACCTGTAAGTCATCAGTCCGAGTCCCTTCTGGCCCACTGCCCGCAAATCGCTTCTGAAATGTTCGCTGTGCGCAACTTAGGCAACTGTCCACAAAGTTACACCAATCCTCTTTACCCTGTTTTCCTCCTCTTTATCACCACGAGAGGATGTGGGGCAACAAAGTAAGCGGGCGCATGGGCAGGCTGTTCCTGGCAGCAGCAGTCTAGCCTCCGTCATAATCAGCTATCCCACTATTGTACTAGAAATTCAGCCGAAAACCCCTTCCGCGGGCGAAGCTATTCCTGCTGACTGTGTTGAAGGAAAAAACACCTTTCAGGCATTGCCGCAGGTTGTTGATAAACGTCCTGACTATGGAAACAGCATATTGGTTGAGCGAGACCAAGAAATAAGCAGCCTTACGGCTTGTTTTCTGCATTATTCCCATTCTGGCAGCCACCAGAGTTAGATTGGCTACCGTGGCTGCCATCAGTAGCTGGAATAGTGTCTTGGTTCGCCCAAAATAACGAGACTGACGAATGCCGAGCTGCACCAGCCGAGCCAGACGGTGTTCGGATACCTGTCGCCTCTTGCGGTATTCTCCGAATGCTTCACTCTGCTGTAACGCTCGAGCTTGCTGTAGCAGGGCTTCCTGGGGGTGTAACCTGACTGTGCGCCCTCGCCGATTCTTGTCTGAGACGCAATTTGGGCGCATACTACAGTTGCGACACAACCTCCCATCAAAGACAAATCCCCATGACCGTTGCCGTCCACCATGACCACCGGGGAGATAGCCCATCGAGCGCATGGTTCCAGTTGTATGCCCCACCGGGCAAGTGCAGGTGCCTGCTTCGAGGTCAATCTTGAAGTCCTCCTTTGGGAAATGAGCCTTGTCAGGCCGGCCTGGCACCTTCGCTACCAGGGTACGCTCAGCCTCAGCAAAGGCCTGACGGGTAGCACCATCCCCGTAAGCACAGTCCCCGATGGTCTCCTCTACTTCTACCCCCGTATTTTCTTCGCTCTGCTTTACCAGTTCCAGGGCTCCTGCGCTATCCCGAGCATTTCCAGGCAATACATCCACAGCAGTAATAAGCTGGGAGTCAGTGTCAACCGCCACAGCCGCCTTATGCCCATCGAAATGGTTGCTGCTGCTTTTGTGGCCATGGCGCATCTCAGGGTCGTGAACTGAGACGATACGGTCTCGGCTTACTCCTTCCTTTATGGCTACCTCGTCTTCCTTGCGCTCCACATCCTGTAATAGCAACTGGCCAAGTAGCGCCGCCGCTTTTACAATACCCTCTCGCCGACTATCCCCTGCGTCCAATTGCCCCTGCGCCTGACGGGCAAGATCCAATACCCGGTCGGCATCGGCAACAATGCCCTGAAGAAAGGCTCGCCTTGCCTTGTCATTATCCCAGTTAACGCTGGCTTCTCCTTTCACGCTGGAGCCGAAGTAGCACTCAAGCACTTGTTCTCTCGCCCATACCTCTGGTTTTTTACCTTCCAGCGCTGCCAGCGCTCTCACCACCTGGATGATGCCATCTGCCAGCAGATTATAAGTGTCCTTTACCGCACCACGACCCAGAATGTGGCTTGTGTCCAGGGCACTCTTCATCCGCCGGTTCTTCATATAGCCCGTCTTGCGGGCAAACTGCAGGCTCCGCTGAAAAACAGCCCTGACTTTGTCATACAGTATCAAATGAGCGCGAAATAGCTGCAGGGTGCTCTTGGCAAAGGGACGCTCGTCTACGGCAACTCCTAATGCCACCTTCCAGCGAATATCAAAATCGGCCCGCTGCTTGGCCTCGTCATCGCTCACCTTATCATGTGTCTGCAATAGAAGGGCAGTGGCTAGCAGGCTGGGTGGCACACTATTGCGCCCATTGTCGGGACAATATAACTCAGCAAATTCCTCGTCTCGAAAAAGCTGATCCCTCATTGAGGCCAGGAAACCATAGAAAGAATGCCGGCCCACATGGTTCAGATACAGGTTGTCCGCCTCGAACAATCCTCGCTGGTTAGTGCGCTCTGCTAACATACGCCGAACCTCCGTACTTCGTTTGCCTGAGTATATCAAGCCAGGCTGCGTGATGCCACTTTTCGGCTGAATTTCTAGGAGCCTGGGTCACCACTCGGCCAACAGGCAGTTGGGAGTAGTGTGAACATGGTGAAAGTCAGTCTTCCCGTCTATGCACTCATGGGTTATACTTTGAGCAAGGAATGCGCAGATAGGAGTCAGACATGATAGGCGTAGAATGTAAACCATACATCATAGATACCGGTTATCTTTTTCCTCCTTCACTGGCCGATTTCCTGGGGGCTGAGGATGAAGTGCACGTCTTCAGGGAGGTAACGGAGCATCTGGACGTAAGCCATCTGGACTCGGACTTCAATGGTATGGGCCAGCACCCCTATCACCCGTTGATGCTACTTCGGCTGCTGATGTGGGGCATGGCCAACAGAGTGGTGAGCACCCGCCGGATAGAGGTGCTAACTCACAGGGATGTGAGTTTCATTTACCTGGCTGGGGGCCAAAGACCTGATTACCGCACGCTGGCCAGGTTCCGCCGGCGCAATACCAGGGAGATAAAGAGGCTATTCAAACAGACCGTACTGTTTTGTGCCAGGCTGGGGATGGTGAATCTGGGACACGTTTCCCTGGATGGCACGAAGCTTAAGGCTAATACCTCCAAGCACAAAGCTATGAGCTACGGTAGGATGAGGCAAGAGGAGAAGAGGCTGGAAAGGGAGATAGACGAATTAATGCAGCAGTCTGAGGCGGTAGATAGCGAGGAGGACAGAGCATTTGGCAAGGATAAAAATGGTTACAACCTGCCCGACGAGTTGCAGCGGAGAGAGGAGCGATTAAACAAGATACGTGGCTTGAGACAGGAGCTTGAACAGGAGAAAAGGGAAGAGCAGGGACTGAATGACGGAGAGACACCCCTGGTTAAGGACCAAGAGCAGAGAAGCTTTGCGGATCGAAAAGCCCGGATGATGTTGATGAAGCGTGGCGAATTTGACTACTGTTACAATGCCCAGGCTTGCACGGAAGAAAGCCACGGCATAATAATAGTTGCCGATCTCACCAATGATCCTGCGGATACTGAGCATCTCCCTCAAATAGTGGATGAGGTGCGGGAATTACGGCACGAACTTCGTTTGGCTGCCGAGGATGGCAAGCAAACGCAGATGAGCGCTGACAGCGGATATTTCAGTGCCGAGAATATTAAGTCCGAGGGGGACGATATTGAACTGCTGATAGCATCAGGCAGGGAAAAGCAGAAAGAAGAAAAGGAATCCAATGGTAACCAGGTTTACTCTCTGAAGCGGTTTTGTTATGACAAAGAAGAGGACGTGTGGCGGTGTCCCGAAGGACGACTATTGGAACAAGAGGCAGTGCAGGCAGATGGCAGGCACCGCTATGTATGTCAAGATTGTGATGATTGCAAGATGATGTCGCATTGTCTGAAGCCCGGCGAGGATAGGCGAACGCTTGTGGTAGAAGAAGATCAGCTTCTTCTCGGTGAGATGAGAGCCAGGTTGAAAAAGCCTGAGAAACATGCCGTATATCGTAAGCGCAAATGGGTAGCGGAGCAGCCGATCGGACAGATAAAGGAAGGCTTGGGGTTCAGAGGGGTAACCATGCGTGGTGACGATTATGCCCTTGGGCAATGGCGGTTTGTCTGCGCCGTGCATAACGTGATGAAAGCGGTCAGGTTTATAGCCAACTCAAGGAAATCGGGAAAAATGGAGGCGATAATCAGCGTAGCTTAAGCAAATCGGCGTGTCCAAGCCGGCTTTATCAGGATTAAACAGCCAAAATCCTTGAATACTGGTGAAATCTAGCCAAACGGGCCATATAAGTAGTCTCGGCAATTACTGGTGACCCATGCTCCTAGG
>JBKHJJ010000114.1:0-4217 GCA_046538185.1 Dehalococcoidia bacterium | reverse complement strand
GGTGAAGGTTGTGGAGAGGGAAGCGGGTAAGAGATTAATCGGTCCTGCGGGCTTCAACGAGATATGTGTTGCCGATGGCAGTATTTATAGTGATGTTGCCCCTTCAGGTGTACACAGCGGGATGAACTATATGGCGGCCATAGCCATGGGTGCCGCAGCAGCAATAGAGGGAAGCAATGATAATGTCACCTACCAGGTGAAGGGAATAAGGCATCTCTCGGACCTCAATCTACAGATTCCCCGGGTCGTTAGACAACATATCGAAGGACAGCAGAGGAAAATAGAGGTCAGAGGGGCCGTATTCGTGACCATAGAGTCACAGCCAGCGAGGAAGTGAAGTGGCGAAGCAAGCAGAGGACAAGTCGTTACAGAAACTGGCTAACCTCCGGCGACAACATAAAGACCTTATTAACCTTATGCCTCTGCAGACTGGCGGCCTGCTTACGGAAGCTGCCAGGGAGGCTCTCGTGGAGTTCGCGGACGGATACTCAGTGTGTGATTTCTGCGAGGGCAGCTTATGTGATGTAGCGAACCCGCCCATCAGGGACTTCGTACACGAGCTTCTACCACGGTTTTTGGGCTGTGAGGTGGCCACTGTAACCCACGGAGCCCGGGAAGCGAAGTTCATGATCATGCATTCTCTAGTCAGGGCCGGAGACTCGATCCTCGTGGATGCCAACAGGCATTACACAACGGTGGTGGCTGCTGAAAGGGTGGGCCTGAATGTAATCGAGGTGCCCAACTCGGGTTATCCGGAATTCAAGGTCGATGTCAATCAATATGCACCGCTCATAGAAGAACACACTCCAAAGCTGATTCTGCTCACTTATCCCGACGGCAATTACGGGAACCTCCCCGCTGCCAGACGGTTGGGAGAGATCGCCCGAGAATACGACATTCCCTACATTATCAACGGCGCATACTCCGTGGGCAGGATGCCCATAAGTATGGAGGAGATAGGGGCTGATTTCATTATCGGCAGCGGGCACAAGAGCATGGCCTCGGCAGGGCCGGTCGGGGTACTGGGAATGAAGAAGAAATGGAAAGAGGCGGTGTTGAGGAAATCTGCGACATACAGCAAGAAAGATATTGAACTCCTCGGCTGCAGTGTAAGAGGGGTCCCTCTCATAACACTCATGGCTTCCTTTCCCCACGTGGAGGAAAGAGTCCAGCATTGGGATGAGCAGGTATCCAAAGCACAGTGGTTTTCCGCTGAACTGGAGAAACTAGGCTTCAAACAACTGGGTGAAAAGCCGCACAGACACGACTTGCTGTACTTTGAATCGCCTGTGTTCTACGAAATCTCCAGGCACGTCCGGGAGCGAGGGTATTTCCTGTACAAAGAATTGAAGGAGAGAGGCATCTGGGGGCCACAGCCGGGCATCGCCAAGTCTTTCAAGCTGTCTAGCTTTGCCGCCGATAGGCAGCAGCTGGGATTTGTCATCGAGTCGTTCAAGGCTATCCTTAACAAGTATAGTTAGCGGACCTGAGCAAAAATATCGCGCTGTCTTTGAGCGTGCGCTTTCTTCAACCGCTGAAAAGATGCCTGAAACGAAGGGGAGCCGATATTGTCTGTGCTCATGATTATGGCATCCTCCCCATCACTGGAATAATAGCGGGTACGCCTTCCGGTCACCTGAAAGCCATACTTCCTGTAAAGCGCCTGCGCTATTTCGTTAGAAGCGCGCACCTCCAGAGTGACCACACTGGCGTCCAATGTGGCGGCCAGGTCAATAGTCGCGATGAGCAAAGCTTCCCCTATGCCGAGTCGGCGATAGCTATCTCTTACTCCGATGGCAATGATATGCGCCTCATGTATCATCATCCAGAAGCCGGTAAAGCCTATTATGTATTCGGGTGCCTCAATACTACGGTCATAACTGAATAGCCGTTTGAACCAGGGTGGTTTGGGTGCCACCTGTGCCCCGGATTCCGGGACGTCCCCCTTCGTAGAGGCCACTATATAGCGGACGAACGGATTGTCGAGATCGCGCTTGTATGATGCTTGAGACCTGAATACCCATTCCCCGGGGAAAGCCTCTCTGTCGATTTGGGCCACCTGGGGAATATCCCCGTACTCCATAGGACGGATTGTATAAGGTGCCCTTTGCATTGCCTGGGATTTTACCATATTTCTAATTCAGCCAGACCAGGATTCTTCGGTCAGACATATCCTAACAATCTCTTAACATTTTTGCTATATTATGTATTGTGGGCGTGAAGAACCGCCGGGAGAACGGGAGATGGCGCGCAGGACTGTCTTAGTGGTGGATGACGATGTGAAGACCGTGGAGTTGGTGGAGCTCTACCTGAGCCGGGACGGCCACTCTGTTCTGACTGCTTACAATGGCATCGAAGGTCTGCACATGGCCCAAGAAAGCCGCCCGGACCTCATTGTCCTTGATCTCATGCTGCCGGACCTGGATGGACTTGAGGTTTGCCGCATGCTTAGAAATGAATCCGACGTACCGATCATTATGCTTACGGCCAGGACTACTGACGAAGACAAGCTAAGGGGTCTGGGATTGGGGGCGGATGACTATGTGACCAAGCCTTTCAGCCCTAAGGAGCTAGCAGCTCGAGTACGGGCAGTGCTGAGGCGTCTTCCTGGAGAGCCCCGCCCTGCAGAGATCAAGCACGGCAACCTTTTTATGGATTTTGCCAAATACGAGGCATCGTTTGCCGGCAGTCCATTGAATTTGACCACTGTTGAATTTAGGCTACTGGGCGTTCTGGCCAGGGAGCCGGGCAGAGTGTTCAGCCGGGCAAACCTTATCGAAGAGGCTCTGGGATACGATTTCCAGGGTTTTGACCGCACCATTGACGTTCACGTCCTCAATCTGCGTAGGAAGTTGGAGCCAGACCCCAACCGTCCAAGGTATATAAAAACGGTATACGGGGTCGGCTATAAATTCGTCGAGGATGAACAATGATAGATAGGTTGTGGTTCCGTCTTTCGCTTGCTTTCGCGGTGATAATCGTGGTGACAGTCGGCACCATATACTACTTTGTCAGCCAACGCGTTGATGTCGAAATGCGATACTATCAGGAAATAAGCGAGAAATATAACCTGGAGCAAATACGGTCAATACGTGACAGATTGAAACTCCACTGGTATGGGGCAGGGGGCAGCTGGGAAAACGTCCAGTCCACAGTTGGCGATGTAGCGACTGCATCCGGGATAAGAATCATACTGACCGATGCTTATGGGATGGTCATAGTTGACTCACAAGGAGAACATGAAGTCGAGGAACATTACGACCCTGCCACAGAGGAGAGCCCTCTGGAACTATCCGTGGGCGAAACGATTATCGGAATGGTATACGTCGGCCGTGCCCCGGAGGCAGAGCCATATTTTGCTTCTCCGCAAAGGCTCTCCGCGTCCGTAAACCGCTCTTTGCTGCTGGGCGCCTCGCTGGCAGTTGTCCTCGCCTTAATATTGACCCTTGTCCTTTCGCGGAGAATATCATCACCCATCGGCGTGCTGAGCAGAGCTGCCAGGCGATTGGGAAGGGGCGACTTATCCCAGAGGGTCCAATTCCGGGGCAAAGGCGAGGTCAGGCAACTGGCTGAAGCCTTTGATTCTATGGCCGATGACCTGGAGCATGCCGAACAATTACGACGCAACCTGGTTGCCGATGTTGCGCACGAACTGAGGACCCCTCTTTCCCATATCCGGGGTTATCTGGAGGCGATGCGCGACCGGGTGGTTAAGCCAGATGCTGCTGCTTTGCGCTCCCTCGATGAAGAGGCGGCTATGCTGTCACGACTGGTCGACGAGCTTCAGGAGCTGAGTCTGGCTGAGGCCGGCGAGCTGAAGTTTGTCTTCCAGGAGGAACATATCGACAAGTTAGTGAAGCAGGCCATAGCTGGCTGGCAGCCGCAGGTGACGGCTAAGCGCATTTCGCTGTCCTTCGACGTGCCCGATAGTCTGCCAACGGTTAATATCGACTGGAGAAGAATTACCGAGGTTCTGAACAACCTGCTGGAAAATGCGGTGGCACATACCGGTAAGGGAGGCACTATCGATGTGGCTGCAACACCGCGGGACGGCCGGGTGGAAATCCGCGTGTCCGACACCGGTGAAGGGATTCCCGCTGAAGACCTGCCCAACATCTTCGAGCGCCTGTATAGAGTGGACAGGTCCCGGGCCAGGGCTACCGGAGGCAGTGGCCTGGGTCTTACTATTGCCAGGCGCCTGGTGGAAGCACATGGCG
>JBKHJJ010000113.1:0-4225 GCA_046538185.1 Dehalococcoidia bacterium | reverse complement strand
CTGCTCTGGGTTCTTACCACCTTATCACTTTTCCACACAAATAAGCATACAGCCCCCTCAGGCTGGACAGCGTGGAGAAGAGGATACCATCAACCGGCGCTGTAAAGAAGGGTGGCACCGTGATAAAGAGGGGGATGCGCAAGCCCAGGGTCCCTCTCGAGCTTGACTTGCGGGGAAAGAGAGCGGAGGAGGTTGAGCCGTTGCTGGATGACTACCTTAACGAAGCGTCCGTATGCGGCTTGAGCCAGGTTCACATCATTCACGGTATCGGCACAGGCACCGTGCGTCAGATTGTCAGGGATATGCTGGCTTCTCATCCGCTGGTCACGTCTTTTCGACCTGGGGAACGAGGCGAGGGTGGCAATGGCGTCACCATAGTCAGTATGTAGCCAGATTATTTCGCTCAACCGGGTGATTGATATCATGCTCACTTCAAGGAGATTCTATCTGAGTCGGTCGAAGATGCTCGGCTTTCTGGAAGAACTGGCTTCGACCAAAGGCAAGGCGATGTCGGTGTACCTGCCGCAGGGTACGCTTCAAGCCCGGGTTGAAAATCTTCTGGGACCTGTGTTTGCCGGAGCTGCCATACCCTCGGGGATGGCTGAAGTTATTGCCGGCTCGGGAATGGGAGCGGTACTCTTTAGGGGTCCGTTGAAAACGTATTTAGTCCTGCCCCCCTTCCCAGTCTCAGAAGAGTATATCACCGATGGCTGTGCTGTCGAGCCGTTGCATTCCCTTCTCAGTCATGATTTTCTTATCGCATTTGTACTGGTTCGCCTGGGAGCATATAGTATTGGCATCGGCCGGGGCACAAATCTCATAGATAGCAAGACGGGAACAGGCATGGTTCACGCCCGCCACAAGAAGGGTGGCTCCTCCCAGGCACGCTTTGCCCGACACCGGGAAAAACAGATAGAGCAGTTTATGGCACGGGTCTGCACTCATGCGCGGCAGCATATTGGGCCCTATGCCCGGGCACTCGACTACCTGGTCTATGGTGGAGCAAGAACTACCATATTCTCACTGCGTAAACAATGCCCGTTCTTGAGCCAATTCGAAGACCGCATTCTACGGATGCTGCTGGATATACCTGAGCCACGTCAGGCAGTGCTGGAAGAAGCCATCAGCAGAATCTGGTCGTCCCATGTTATCGAATGGTGCGGGGATATCTCATAACACAAATTACACGGACACCATACCAATCGGGCCTACTAAAACCAGGTATTATTTCTCCGGAATACCCTAGTTATACAGCATCTTGGTCAGACTTATCAGATCTATTTCAAGGACATTGACTAAGGTGTTACAATGTTCTTAATGGCTGGCTATACATTGAGAGAGGCTGCCGAGGCATTAGGAGTCTCAATGATCACCGTCCGCCGTTATATCAAGTCCGGTAAGATCAAAGCCAGACTGGTCCCTTCCAAGTTCGGAGATGCATACATTATCGACGAGCTACCCATGCTCACTAAGCCCATATCAGGTAAGACCCAATCCAATGGTACCCTTATCAATAGAATAGAGCAACTATCCCAGGAAGTCGGCTACTGGAGGGCCAAAGCAGAATTGCTTCAGGAACGATTATTGCTTCTCGAATCCCCTAAGCAACCCCCTAAGCAAAGATGGTGGCAAAGACTATTCAGGCCTTGGCAGTGAATAGACAAGGCTACCCAAATCACCAGCGCGGACTGAGAAATGCTAATCCATAGCGATTATGCTGTGAACTCCGATTAGAGGCCACACCTACCGAAGGGGAAGGTGAACAGGATTTCCAGTGGCTTTACAATGAATAGCCATATAGAAGGTTTCATGCCCTTTCTCGAGCCTCTCAGGTGCATTCTAGTAGAATTCCAGAGACATCATGTCAATCGGTCTTATAATCTCTAGGGCCCCCCTGCGGATGTCTTATTTATCGCCCAACAGAAAAGCCCTTATTTCTTCACCGAACTGGCGGCTTCGCGCGAACATGGCGTTATGACCGAGGTTCGGATACATGACCAGTCTGGCATCGGGTATTTTCTTGGCTGTCTCACGAACAGGATAAAAGAAGTCTTCCTCACCCCCAATCACCAGGGTTTCCGCCTCAATCCTGTCCAGGCGGTCGCTCAAGTCATGGCAGTCTTCCGCTTCGATTTCCACAATCCCATCCGAAGGGTCAGCAGGTATCATGAGTGGACCCATCAGCCACATAAACCATTTGAAAACATGTTTCGCAATCCCTCTCCTGATTACCGCTGTACCCAGCAATGCGAATGCTGCTCGCCGCTTGCCTTTTCGTGCGAGTTCTGCAACTCTCATCTGCAGTTCTTTGGCTTCCTCAGTCAGACGGAAGCCAGTCATGGCAAGGACAAGACACCTCACTAAATCCGGATAGTCAATGGCAAAGTGCTGGGCTATCGCTCCCCCTGTAGAGACGCCGATTATGTCGGCAGCACCGCCCAGTTCATTCTTAATCATGACAGCATAATCGTCCGACATATCACTCAGTGAATATCTCGGGGGAAGACCGGGCCGCCTGCTCACAATGTAGATCTTGTAGTTATTCTCGAGTCCCTTTAAATAACCGGTACTCATCCGCAGCAGAATGCCTGACGGCGGCTTATGCCGAAAGTCCAACCCTTCAAACACAACGAGGTTACGCTTGCCGTTCCCGATACAGGCATAAGGGAGTCCGTTATGGGAATACCCGGTTATCGCCCTTCGTCTCGCCATCTCAATTCACCATTATACAAAATTTCCAAGGAAACTTGACCAATCAGGCCCACTATCAATTGAGTATTATGTCTCGGAATATCATCAATATTCCATAATAGTCGGCAGTATGCTAGGATGTAGGCATTTATGAATGAAGATGTCCTGAGCCGGCTGGCTGAGATAGTCGGCCAGGATTATGTTTCAAATCGCCCCGAAGACCTTTATCTCTATTCCCGCGACCCGGGGGCACAGAAGCCGCGCCAAGCCGACTATGTGGTTATGCCCCGAACAGTGGACGAGGTGCAGCAAATAGTCAGGCTGGCGAATCAGGACAAGGTCCCCCTCACCCCAATGGGAGCGGGGCTGACCCTGTCGGCGCTGACTGTTCCTGTCAGGGGTGGCATTGTGCTGGACATGAAAAGAATGGAAACCATAATAGAGGTGAACGAAGCCAGCCGTTACGCCCTGATTGAGGCCGGCGTTACCCAGGCAGCACTCAGGGCATATCTTGAGAAACACCATCCCCATCTCCAGCATTCAACCCCGGAGTCACCACCCACCGCTACCATAGTAGGCAACATACTGATAGAGGGGCACGGACACCTGACGCCAAGGTATGGCGTTAACTCACAGATGGTCAACGGCATGGAGGTGGTCTTGCCCACCGGCGAGGTATGCAAGCTGGGCTCAAGCTCAATAAGTCCCAGCTGGTTCTGCCGGGACCCCCTACCCGACCTCATGGGTCTGTTCTTGGGCTGGCTGGGAACGACAGGTATCGTCACCAAGCTCTCACTGCAGCTCTTCCCCAAACCCAGTTACAGGGACCTTTTGCTGTTTGTTTCCGATAGCGCTGAACTGATCCCGGAGATTATAGACGAGCTCAGCCAGATTAACCTCCTGGAGAATTGCTTCATTATCACCCAGGAGAAGCCGAGGTGGGCGCAGCGCATATACTATATTATCGTCATCTCCGGGCAGTCTCAGCCGGAGTTTGAGACCAAGAATATACTGCATAACCAGATTTTCCAGAAACACCAGGACAGGGTATCGCTGGTAAACGAGGAGCCGGCGCTGACACCACTGCGGGAGAGGTTTCTCAGCGTGCCTCCGTTTGCCGCTACCGCTGCCGATTTCAGGAAAGGGGGCGGCTTTGAATATACGGGGGCAATATTGCCTATAGAGGTAATACCCCGGGCCTGGCAGAGCGGGATTGAGATTGCCCACAAGTACGACCTGCTTTACCAGCTGGGAATACAGCTCCTGCCCAATGGCCACAGTGTCATGCTTGCCTACTCCTACCCCTTCAACCGGGCTATCGCGGAGGAGGCCGATAGGGCCAGAGGTGCCCTGGATGAGACCAACCGCCTGACCCTGGAGCTGGGTGGGGTGGTCTGGAAGCCCGAACTATCGGCGCAGAAGCTAATCCTAGAAAGAATGGACGGCGGCACGCGTCAGTTGATAGTCAAAATAAAGAAAATGCTGGACCCGAATGGCATCATGAATCCGGGAAACTGGGAGGTGAGCTAAATTT
>JBKHJJ010000010.1:0-18996 GCA_046538185.1 Dehalococcoidia bacterium | reverse complement strand
CTAATCCGCAGGGTCTGAGGTGAACCAATTGTGCATGCTCTGGCAAATGTTCTCCCTCAAGCGTGTTGCATATAAATGCTGTTGCAAGGGATTGCAATATAGCCGAAAACGAGAAATCTGTCAAGATTCTGGAGTGGTTTCACTCTACCAGGTGTCTTAAGGCGATTGATGGCATGGTTAACTGCAGACGCAGGTAAGTGAGGGACTTCTCTCAGCTTGCTTGAATGATGTCGGTGAAGTTAAGATAGCATTGTCTCATAACAACGACATAGGAGTACAATATGGCCAGAAACTCGGCAAAACAGCCCCAAGCTGGTACAACCCCGGTGACTGAGGAATGGTTGCTGCAAACCCTGGAGCGCGTGAAATCGGGTGAATTATCTCCTTCCCAGGCTGTGGAAGAATTGAGCATCCTTCCTTACAAAGAATTAAGCTATGCCAAACCCGATCATCACCGTAGCCTGCGCCTCGGCTTTCCCGAGGTAATCTTTGGACAGGGCAAGACCGTGGAACAGATAGTAGCTATCGCTGAGGGGCTTGCTGCCTGTTCTGAGCGAATGTTGATAACGAGGGTGAGCCCGGAGACCTTTGATGCAGTCAGAGAGAAGATACCGGATGTAGCTTACAACCCGCTATCGAAGAGTATTCTTCTTAATCGGAGACAGACCACTCCACGTCCGGGTATTACTGTTGTCACGGCCGGTACGGCTGACATTCCGGTGGCTGAGGAAGCCGCTGTAACCGCTGAACTCATGGGGAACAAAGTGGAAAGGGTCCATGATGTTGGCGTTGCAGGTATTCATCGGTTATTAGACAAGCTGCCCCAGTTGCGCAAGGCAAAGGTCATAATAGCTGTAGCCGGTATGGAGGGAGCCTTACCCAGTGTCATTGGTGGGCTTGTTCCCATTCCCGTAGTAGCTGTGCCAACGAGTGTTGGTTATGGGGCCAGCTTTGCCGGTCTGGCGCCGCTTCTGACTATGCTCAATAGCTGCGCTCCTGGTGTGGCTGTGGTCAACATTGATAACGGTTTTGGTGCCGGCTATGTCGCCGGACTGATTAATCGTAGTTCGAAAGGCCAACGTGAAGACTGAGGATAAGCTGAGGCACTTGAAGGAGAGTCTCGCGGAGATGGAGTCGGTGCTTATTGCCTATTCCGGCGGCGTTGACAGTACCTTCCTGGCTTCTGTTGCCAGTGAGGTGCTTAGACAGCGCGCTATGGTTGTCTTTGCTCATTCGCCAGTCTATCCTCCCCACGAACTCGAGGACGCAGAAGCCCTGGCTAGACAGCTTGGCCTTCGCTTTGCCACGATTGAAAGCAACGGACTAAAAGACCCACAGTTTGTGGCTAACTCACCTGACCGCTGCTATTACTGCAAGCGAGAACTGTTTGAGAAGCTACGGAGCCTCGCTGCTGCTGAAGGTTTAGACTGGGTTGCTGATGGCTCGAACTATGATGATCGTGATGATTATCGCCCGGGCAGAAAAGCCCTGACCGAGTTGGGCATCCGGAGTCCTCTCTGGGAAGTGAAACTGACTAAGGACGAAATTCGAAGGCTATCGAAGGAAAGAGAACTACCAACGTGGGACAAGCCGGCATCACCTTGCCTGGCATCGCGCATCCCTTACGGCACTCCCGTTAGCCGGGATACTCTCGGCAGGATAGCTGAAGGAGAGCAGTACCTGCGAAATCTGGGCATACATGATTACCGCCTACGCCATCATGGCAACATCGCCCGCATCGAAGTTGACGAAAAAGGTATGTCTTTGCTCCTGAAAAGTCAGATACGCAAGGACCTGGTGCAACACATAAAGGCCCTCGGTTATACCTATGTTACCCTCGACCTTGGCGGATACAGAAGCGGCAGCCTGAATGAAGAGCCTACCGGCGATGACGAGGCAAGAAAGTAACATGGCAAAGGTAGCTTATTTTGATTGTTTCTCAGGCTGCAGTGGCGACATGATCCTGGGCGCTCTTATGGATGCAGGGCTCACTTTGGAGATGCTGGAGGAAGGATTAGGGAGCCTCCCTGTCCGTGGCTATAAGCTTTCTGCAGAAAAGGTGAGACGCTCTGCAATTACTGCAACCAAGTTCACGGTGACAATTGACGAGACTGAAGCCCAGCCAGAGCGTTCGTTTGAAGATATAACTATGCTTATCGGAGCCAGTAACCTTCCCGAAAAGGTGAAAAATGCAGCCAGCGCGATTTTCCACCGCCTGGGGGAGGCAGAGTCTAGCATCCATGACGTCCCCCTGGGAAAGGTCCGTTTCCATGAGATAGGGGCAGTGGACTCCATTATGGATATTGTAGGCGTAGCGTTTGGCCTTGACGCCCTCGGGATAGAGCGTTTCTATTCGTCTCCGCTGCCTCTGGGAAGCGGCCATATTTCGACAGCACATGGCATCCTGCCTGTGCCGGCACCTGCTACCCTGCGAGTTGTACAGATGTCCAGAGCCCCAATCGTCGATGCGCCAAAGCATTCCCAACCTGAGGGTGAACTGGTCACGCCTACGGGAGCTGCGATTGTCACCACGCTGGCAAGCTTCGGCAGGCCCAGCATGACTGTAGAAAACGTAGGATACGGAGCTGGAACCAGGGACTTCACAGCCTGGCCCAACGTCATGCGCATCTGGATTGGCGAGGAAATAGAACCTGCCGGTACTGAAGACCTGATTTTGCTGGAAACGAATATCGATGACATGAGCCCGGAAATCTACGGGTACCTTATGGATAGACTCTTTGCCATGCAGGCTATTGACGTTTGGTTTACGCCGATACAGATGAAGAAAAATCGTCCGGCGGTGATGCTGGGTGTTCTCGCCCCCAGATACGCCGAATTCGATTTGATTCAAAGCATAATGCGAGAGACTTCGACACTTGGGATAAGGGTGAGTCCTGTTTTCCGGCACATTGCCGAAAGGGAAATGGTTGAATTTGACTCCACCATAGGACACGCAAAGGCAAAGGTCAAGCGATTTGAGGGCAATATTGTCAGCATCCACCCGGAGTACGAAGAGTGTCGACGCATCGCATCGGAGTGCAACATCTCCCTGCGAGAGGTCTATCGCATTGTGGAAACCGAGGCGCGTAGATATCTAGAAGGCTAATATTTGCAGCCAGATGCCATTACTGAACATGAACTAAAACGGCCCGGGAAAATTCTGCAAGTGCAAAAGCTAAGTTTTTCTGAAGTTACCCCTCTTAAGATAAGAGGGGGTAAGGGGAGTTGTGAAAGGAACCTTTTGTGTCTAAGGAGGATATTCAAGGAGATACGCAGCAGCAGAGTAGGTTACGAAGTAGGGAATCCTTACATCTAGGGTATGTAAAATGAGATTGCACCCCTCAGAGACAATCAATCCCTTTCCAGTTGTATTTGAGACTTCAAGAAGTCTATGTGTCGCACCTTGCCCTCGTACACCTGCTTCTCTCCGAACAGGGTCTCTACCTCTACTTGCCCGTCGGCAATTACCATACGTGCAATGTCTTCCAGAATCGGCTTGTCGCCTTCTTTAGCCTCGTAAAGTTTAGCCATACACATGTTAATGTTTCTCCTTGCTCTTTGACAGGGCCTGTTTTGCTTTCGTTAGTTCCCTGCTGGCAGCAGCCATCTTAGCGGCTGCTTGCTGAAGATGTTGCGATACCTCTGTGGACAGTGGGACGACTTCGCCAGCCCAGTCACGAAACTCCTGTTCGTGTTCCTTGTTATGTTCAATCCAGTAGTCCAGGAGGGTGTCTAGCTTTTCTTGAACGTCATCCATAGCGCTGCCTCTTTCACAATGCCCGGCCGGCTCGGCGCTCCTTCTTGCCGCGGCATGTACTGCATTCTCCTGAAATCGCCAGGTGCCTTAGGTCGGCAGCAAAGCCATAGTCACGAAGCAAAGCATTTTTCAGGGGATACAGTGCAGATTCCTCCAGGTCCACTATCTTGCCACAGCTATGGCAGACAAGATGATGGTGGTGCCCCTTCTCAGCAACATGATAGCGGACACGTCCTTCCCCAAAGTCGGTTTCGGTTACTAAGTCCAGTTTCTTCAACAGTTCCAGTGTGCGATAGACAGTGGATATATTGGCATAAGGATAACGACTATGTAAATGCTCGTAGATCTCTTCGGCGCTGATGTGTTGTTCGGCATCATGAAGGGCTTCAATAATCAGCATGCGCTGAGGGGTTAAGCGGTGTCCCTTTTCTTGAAGAGTCTCGTGGCAGCTCATAAGCGGGGATAGTATAGCAGAAGAACCGGATAATTGCAACAAGTTGCTAATGCGACTACTTTCTTGTCCTGCTTTCCAGTGATATGGTGACCGGGCCATCGTTATAGATCTCGACCAGCATATGCTCTTGAAACAGCCCGGTTTCCACGTGCACACCCGTGCGTCGCACTTGTTCTACAAAAAACTCATATAATTCCTCAGCTAGCTCTGGCGGGGCTGCCTCGGTAAAGCTGGGTCGTCTTCCCTTGCGTGCGTCGGCCAGAAGGGTGAACTGGCTTATTACCAGAATACCTCCTCCTGTTTCCAGCGCCGAGAGGGCAAAATGACTTGACTCGTCGGCGAAAATACGCAGGTTAGCCACCTTGTTCGCCAGGTAGCTGGCGTCTCCCTCGGAGTCACCTCGAGCAACGCCGAGAAAAACCACCAACCCTCGGCCAATCTCGCCCACTACATGCTCATTCACGCTCACCGAGGCCCGGGAGACCCGTTGGATTAACGCTTTCACGGTGACTCAGCTTGCATAAGTATGCCACCTTCTCCATTTTGTTTCTGTGTGATTCCTGGAAGCCTCAGTGTAACATCATCATTGGAGTCAAGGAATATGGGAAGATTGGGTTTTGTGAAAGGAAACCGTCGAACTCAGGTTTCAGAGAACCAGCCGGAATACGCGTTTACTGGCTTCTGTTCAACAGTGTGGCAAGGATCATGACTGCAGACCAAGACTCACGCAATGACTACTTCAGTCTTCCAGGGCATGACGTCTCCGTTACTCTATTTCCACGATCTATCCAACCACATCCCTTCAATTTCTCCACTTTCCGCATCAATGACATAAGACCCTGTCTTCTTGATAACGCCTCTAATCAAGCTGCCCGGGTATTCGTACGTGAAGCTTGCTTTCCATTTGTCCGTATCCTTCACTGCCTGTATAAGTTGCAGATCGGAATACTCGGCAACTCCCAGGATGTCCAGGACTTTCTGGGCTATTCTTATTAAATCTTCTGCTTGTACACTCATAATCTCAACCTACCTCATGGGAGAGTTGTTAATTATTCTACCACAGAATTCGCTGTTGGTATATATCTTTGTGTTTTGAGGCAAGGGTCGCAAAATGCTATTGTATTAGGTGGTTTCCCATCGGGGAAGTGTCGGAATTGGCAGACGAGCATGACTTAGGATCATGTGCCGAAAGGCGTGGGGGTTCGAGTCCCCCCTTCCCCACCAAGGGTCACTCTCACAAACCCCGCTCTTCCCGCTCATTGTCCGCTCTTGTGGCGTTCAGCCGGGCGGCGTAGAGCGGAGTGCTTAACTTGTAGCTGGTCCAATTGACGCAATGTCTCAGGTGTTCGGGGCCAAGGAGCATCACCCAGAACATCCCCAAGTGTTCCAGCGGATCGTTGACGAAGGATGAGACGGCTGGTAGTATGTGCACACGAGGCTGCTATGCAACTATCACCGGAAGAACGGCGCAAGATCTACGAGGAAGAGAAGGCCCGGATTGAAGCCGAGCGGAAAGAGCAGGCCACGGCGGGTGGTTCAACTACTGGACTGGAACCCAGCACTGCCGGACTGCTTTGTTACCTCGGCGGCTGGATTAGCGGAATCATCTTTCTCGTTATCGAGCAAGAGAACAGATTCGTCCGATTCCATGCCCTCCAGTCAATAGTCACATTTGGCGCACTGACCGTCGCTGGTGCTGTTCTGGGCTGGATACCCTATGTAGGGAGCATATTTGCTACCATCATAGGCATCATGGCACTTGTCTTGTGGATACTGCTGATGGTGAAGGCCCACAAGGGTCAACTCTACAAGGTTCCCCTGGCAGGGCAGGTGGCAGAGGCGATGTTGCCTGTTGCCTGGCGGACTGGAGCACCTGAGGCAGGAGAGGCACCTGGGCCAGCTGAGCCTGCAGCTGCTGAGGGAGCCAAAGAGCCAGCGGGGACTGGTGAGACGCCACCTCCGCCTGCGTCAGAGAAGAGTGCACAGGTTGGCGAGCAAAGGGAGGACTACTTTGCAGGTACCAGAGCCACCAGAATTGCCGGCTATAGCATCGTAATTGCCTTGAACGTGGCTCTGCTTGTATTCCTCTGCTTCTTCCACAGATACATAGCCTGGTACAGCACGGGCCCGGGCGGCGCAGCTACCAGATCGCCGATTCTTACCGACGACTACTTCAGGTGGCTTCCAGTTCTGGTTGTGGCGCTGGCCATTTCTATAGGTGCGCATATTGCGTTGATCATTCACGACAGATACTGGCTGCGAGAGGCCGTTCAGATTGTTCTCGCAGCAATCGGCGTAGGAGTGGTAGCAAATCTGCTAGCCATATTCCCGTTTGATTTCACCGTGATTCCCGATGCCAACCTTGCTGATATCATGCCGGCAATGGTAAACATCGGCTTAGTCGTCGTCGCGTTTGTGTTGGGGATTTCAGCGCTGGTCCGGTTCATAAAAGTACTGGTCGGCGTACCGAAGTAAATACGGGCGATAGCCGGACAGGAGGTCGTTGTATGTCTAGAAATGCAAAGATAGCTTATGTCAGTCTTATCAGCCTGGTGGGGTTGATAGTGTTTCTGGTGGGATTGTTCACCCCTGCCTATGGCCTATTTACCGGTCTGATCATAGGTATAGCCTGCTGGGTCGGAAGTGGCATCCTGGCAAGATACTGGGAGATAAAGAAATAACCACTGTTCACACCGTGTCCTCCGGTACGAATTTCAGTGCCACGCCGTTAATGCAGTAACGCCTGCCGGTGGGCGGCGGACCATCATCGAAAACGTGACCGAGGTGAGAGCCACACCGGGCACAGAGCACTTCCGTGCGCACCCTTCCCAGGCTTAAGTCGGGCTCCGTAACAATGTTAAGGAGTGAGACCGGCTCAAAATAGCTCGGCCAGCCTGTCCCCGAGTCGAATTTGGCCGAACTGTGAAAAAGATCGGTGTCGCAGCGCACGCATTGGAAAACGCCTTGTTCGTGGACTTCATCGAACAGACAGGTCCCCGGAGTCTCGGTCCCCTTTTTGGTCGTAATCTCGTACTGTGCCTCGGTCAACATCTTCTCCCACTCTGCGTCCGGTTTTTCGATTTTCTCCACGGTCACCACCTGGTTCTGCTTGGCGTCGAATATCTGGATGCTTGTCATAAATCCACCTGTCGCTCACTCGCCTGAGTCTATTATAGCAGAGCCGCAGGGCAAACGCGGACTGCTGGCAGGTTAACATACTGGACCCGGTTGACCCGGGCAAAGCAGGCCCATTGTCGACCGCCGTGTAACCGGGTTATGCAAGTGCCAAAATCGTATGCACGTATGGTTATGAATGCCGGACGTTGTTCTGGTGCGTCCGCCACTGTAGTCAGGTGGTCGAGTGGGGTTGACTGCTGCTCGGAACCGCGTATAGGATATATTCAATCCTACTCGGACATTGAGTGCGGCCAGTTGGAAGCATGTCTATTGAAACGGTCACCAGAGTTGTACTGATCTCAGTCTTCACGGCGTTTTCCATTATCCGTGCTGAGCACTACAGGAGGACAAAGAGGGCGGGCTACGTAACGGTCATCGAAGAACGCAGGAGATACTCGATATGGCTGAGCATATTCATCTGCTACGCCGTATTTACCTTTTTTCTATACATCGGTTTTCCACAGGCACTGGCGTGGGCGGAGATTCCTCTTCCGGCGTGGTTGAGGATTTTCGGTTGCCTGCTGGGACTGATTGCTCTTCTGTGGTTTGTCTGGATTCACCGGAGTTTGGGAACTAACCTATCCGCAAAGCTCAGGATCAAGGACCGGCAGGTACTAATTACCGACGGTCCATACCGCTGGATAAGGCACCCCATGTATTCAGCCTTCTACTTGCTGCACATAGCCGTCTTTTTCCTCACGGCAAACTGGTTTATCGGCGTGACATGGTTGGTGGGTCTGACCATCATCATCTTCTTGCGTGTCAGGAGAGAGGAAGAGATGTTGTTGGAAAGGTTTGGTGACCAGTATAGTTTGTACATGGAGCGGACGGGCAGATTCTTGCCGCCTGTAAGACGGGCAAGACAAAGAACCAGGTAAGTACAGAGCCTGGCTGGCGTGGCGCGTTTCTGGAGAAAGCTATTAGTATACTTTTCTTCTCGCCGCCTGCACTATAATCCCAACTGTGATAATGACTAGTCCCGCAATTGTAGCAATCACCACATGTTGATCAGGGAGTGTGGCATCCGCCAGGCGTTTCAATAGAATGCCGAGGAGTGCCCAGTCAACCACAAGACAATAGTAGGCGTCCTTCCGGGTGAACAGCATCGCCAGTGCGATGGCGATACCGACTATGATCACCGCCACTGCCCAGAACTGTTCGCCAAGCCCAAAGCCGCCCCAATTGACGTGGACCAGTGCAGCGGTGACATTGGCAATCGTGGCTATAGTAATCCAGCCCAGGTAAACACTGAAGGGCAGATGCACCAGGTACTTCCTGGCTTTGGTCGCCTCTGTCGTGCCGATATTCAACCTCAGATAGATTGTCAACAGGGACCCCAGCAGAACCAGCATGAGAACTAGAGAAAGGACAATATTCTGATAATGCCAGGCGAATATCCATCCCATGTTGGCAAGACTGGAAACAGAGAAGAACGGGCCGATTCGCCGTATGAAATCGCCCTTCTGTGGGTCTCTCCTAACGGAAGGCAATAGTTGATAAATCACGAAGATCGCGAGTAGTACATAGATTAGTCCCCAGATTGAGAAGGTCAGTGCCGCCGGTGTGAAAAGATTCGGGTATGAATCAGATAGCTCGCCAGTAGTAACGTCGTTTATAGGAAGGATATTGGCCAGTGTGTTAATGATGACTGTACCTAGGAATCCGAGCAGATTTAGAATCGACAGGACCAGCACGCTGCGATTTTGCATGTTGGTTAGCCTCCTCTCGTATTCAGTTCAGACATGCTGCATTATAGGGCACACCATTGCCGTTGTAAACAGACCGAGGTGGCAATGTCTATCCTTCCGGTATCATATATATCGCAGTTGCTTTCGCGGTGAATCATCTTGATGGAGAGTCCGAAAATGGGCTATCATATGGTTGCGGTGCAGGCTGAGTTGCCTGCCGCCAGCTTCAGAAGCAATCATATTCCGAGCTGACGCAAAGAGGTGATGCGATTAAACGGACTTCCGGGCTAATCGGGACTCTCACAAGAAGCAGAATAAAGAAGAAGATAGTTCTCATCGGCTTGGTGGGAGCATTTATGTTTCTGGGCATAATCTGCTACAAGACGTGGCTTGCCACTTTCTTCATTACCAAGTTCCTGAGCGGCCGGACAGAGGGCAGACAGGGAATTGTCAGGTCGATAATCATTCCCTGTGGCAGTTATCAGCTCCACCTCCATCACTGGTTTCTTGTCCTGATTGCCGGGAGCATATTGCTTGCAGAAGGATTCTACGTGCTGACACCAGAGGTCTTCTATGCCTGCCTGTCCGCTGTGGTCTTCCAGGGAGTCTATTGCTACGAAGACTGGTACCAGATTGTAAGAAGAGAAAGCGTTATGCTGGCAGAAGAGGACTAGCTGTCGTTAACTGGGCCTTGGTGGGCTCCAGCAGTGGAAGTGGATATTTGTTTTCTGCCTATCCCTCATGCAGCACTAGGTCGGAGTCCACGGCGGCGGAATGGGCAGGCTGTCAGCAAAGCGTAGCCAGTAGTATTCGTCGAGGTACTTTGCCAGCGACTTGTGACAGCCGTTCCTGGTGTAACCAAGCTTTTCCGAGATGAAGTCTTCGGGTGTGCCCGGATATCCCCGGTCTTGAAAATCCCTGGTCACCTGTGTCGCACTATCCTGGAGGATCTTGGTCCAGCTGATAAGCCCGGAGGTGTCGTCCAGCAGGCTAAAGTGAGCAGAAATATCCGGATTCAGTAGTGCGAGCAGTCTGTCATTTAGCAGGTGGGCGATTTTCGATACACCAGTGACCCAGAGACCGGGAGCAGAATGCAGAGCAGTATATATCCGCTTTATTCTATCAGCTATGTC
Organism: Dehalococcoidia bacterium; assembly: GCA_046538185.1. Lineage (GTDB taxonomy): Bacteria > Chloroflexota > Dehalococcoidia > GIF9 > AB-539-J10 > RBG-13-51-36. The sequence goes on along the minus strand of JBKHJJ010000010.1, from coordinate 8,787 downwards.
AGTGTCAGAAAGGTCGCAATCGAGCAGAGTTAGACCTTGCAGAGCTGAAACATCAAGCTGCAGGCCAACAATGCTTTCCAGCAGATGCTCGGCTATCTTATGCTCAATAAGCAAGTCATAATTGCTAATGCTCACATAATCCAGAAGAACCTTCTGCTCAAACTCTGATGGTGTGATCTCATGAGGTGATTGCCGGAGCCTCTCTATGAAAGGCGTGTCGCATATGATTCTGCAATACTTCTTGTCGGCAATCGACCTGTAGTAGAAACAGAGCGCAGCCCATGCGAGGTCATTGAAGGTGACTCTGATGCTTGCTTCAACCACTGTTGGCTTTACCTTTCATCAGGCCTGGCGGTAATCTTACCTACCCAATACCTGGCCTGTCAATCACCTTGGCAACTTGCTGGCGGCGCTTATCCGGCTTTCGCCAGCCGGCACATCACCGTCTTGAACGCAGGATAGGCTGAAATTGGGTCCAGAGTCCCGTCATCGGTCAGGAGGTTGGCATTGGCTTCAGTCCACCCGTGCTGCAAGCTAATCACTTTGGGATGAATATCTGGCGTGAGTCTGGCTCGCAGCTTGATTGTCCCGTTGGGCGATTCTACTCTTATCTGGTCGCCGTCGCTTATGCCCAGACTGGTAGCGGCGTCCGTACTGATTTCAACGAAGGGCTGAGGAACGAGCTTCCTCAGTCTAGCGATGTTGCGGTACTGCGAGTGAGTAAAGGCTCTTACCCTCGAACCGGCTACTAATGTAAAGGGATAACTATCGGCCAGCTGGCGGTTATCTGCGGGCTCATGAAATGTAGGCAGAGCGTCGTAATCGTGGTCAGCCATAATCCGGGAGAATATCTCTACTTTTCCCGAGGCCGTGTTTAACCCTTCCATCCTGTACTTTTCTCTTTGCATGGGCTGCTGGTGGAATACGCCCCCGGGATTGTGCCTGAGTTGTTCCACGGTAATGCCCGATGGTTGAAGCAAATCGGCGATGATCTCGATGCTGGTTTGCCAGGGGAAATAGCTGTCATAACCCATCTTTTTGCCCAGCTCGGACCATACTCTCCAGTCTTCGATAGAGTCTCCCAGGGGCTCTATTGCCTTGCCGCCCAGTATAACCAGCGGCAACCCCTCAAAGGTATAATCGCGCAGCATTTCCTGTTCCAAAGGGGTAGCTGCCGGCAGGAATATGTCGGCGAGTTCGGCCGTTTCCGTCATGAACAGGTCGGATACTACCAGCAGGTCCAGTTTACCCAGCGCCTCCTTAACTTTGCTGGTGTTGGGCCAGGTTAAGACGGGATTACCCCCCTGAACGATCAATGCCTTGATGGGATATGGTCTCCCTGTGATTACGGCCTCGGGAACCGGCACGGCTGTTGTCTCACTGGTGAACTTGCCGAATAGAGGATAGCGAGCACCTATGGCCTCGTCCGGGGAAACGGCCCCTCTTACCCTGAGGCTGGTCAGCTTGAGGGGTTGGTTGTAGATATTACCTCCCTGTACATCGAGATTGCCCGTAATGGCCATCAGGATTGAGATAGCTCGGCTGGTCTGCACGCCGTTGATGGAATGGTCAAGTGAGACACCTTGGGCGATAGCGGCCGGCTTAGATGTGGCGTACATTCGAGCAAATTCCGTAATAGTCTGCGCCGGAATCCAGGTTATCCCTTCCACCACTTCAGGGCTGTAGTTCTTGATATGCTCCTTCAACTTATCAAATCCCACTGTCCATTGGTCAACGAAAGCGTCGTCATATAGTTGCTCGCTTATGATTACGTTCAGCAGTCCGAGGGCCAGAGCACAATCCGTCCCGGGCCTGATCTGTAGATACATATCTGCCTTCTTTGCCAGCGGGGTTACCCTGGGGTCAATCAGGATCGTCCTGGCCCCTCTGCGCCTGGCTGATACTATGTGCTCGGCGTCTACGGAATTGGATTCTTCGGGGTTGTAGCCCCACAGCACCACACATCTGGAACCATCATAGCTTGGCATTAGGGGCAGCATTCGATTGCTCACCGTTAACCCGTGCCCCAGCCCCCTGGCAGCGAAGCAAAAGGAGGCAGCCGAAGTGAAATTGGGGGTGCCGTAAAGGCTACAGAAGCGACTGGCCAGTCTCCCCGAATGAGTGCCTATGGATATAAACCCTAGATGTGTAACCAGGGATTTGGCTCCGTAGTCCTGTCTTATGCTGGTGAGTTTCTCGGCGATAATCTCAAATGCTTCGTCCAGCGAGATCTTCTGCCATGTCCCATTTACTTTCCTTAGCGGGGAGGTAACGCGCTCCTCTGAATACAGCCATTGCGGTGTCTGTCGTCCTTTGACGCATAACTTGTTCAAGGGATGCTCCTTCATCCCGGTAACCTTCACCAGTCTCCCGTTTCTTACATGTGCGTCCATTCCGCAACGGCTTATGCACATGTTGCAGAAGGTCTTCACAATCCTGGTATTATTTGTAGTGGGCGTTACTATTTGCCTCCTGTGCCGGATCTCTGCTCAAAACGATCGACGTTTGCCGAAAAGTACATGTATTCTCAGCGTTGTGTACGCAATTATAGCACTGTAAGGGAGAGTATCACTCGGGTACGACTCACCGTCTGTTTATGCCGTGCGGAAAGCTATATTGTTACCGGAGTTTGCAGTCTGCTTAGTTCAGGGAAGTGAACAGTATCCGAGGACCTGTCTCAGGGTGGACGCTGGTTAATAGTTGCTGCATAATGCACTTGACAGGCCATTGGAAGGCCACAAAATGTCTGAGTGTACTCCAGGGTGCCATATGGCGAGTTTCTGGGACAGAGTTGTTGGAGCCTATCACTTTCTGGCCGACAGGATACCGCGGGGTATTCCATCCGTTGAGCCTAAGCCAAGAAAAACCAATCCATGGCTCAGGAATAACCGGCCGGTGGTAGCGAAAGTGCAAGCAAATCAGGATCTTCGGCTAGCTATTGGCCAGGCTATCGGATTGATGGGCGACCTAGAACAGGTCATTGGGAGGGGTGACCGAGTTCTGGTGAAACCAAATTTCAACAGCCCGGACCCCTTTCCAGCATCTACTGACCTGGCCTTTCTTCAAACAGTGATCGAACGTATCCTGGAAGCTGACGCCAAAGTGACCATTGGCGAGAGTTCCGGTGGCGTCTGGCGGCCAACTCGAAAGGTTTTCAATCAACTTGGTGTTCCTGAACTAGCTCGGAGGCTGGGCGTCGAACTCATTGCCTTTGATGATAGGCGAGATGATTGGGTGCAGATCAGGGTAAACGGAGACTATTTGAGCGAAGTCATTGTGCCTCGCTCGGCTTATGAAGCCGACAAGATGATCTATCTGCCGTGCATGAAGACTCACAGGCTCGCCGCATTTTCCGGTGCAATGAAACTCGCCTTCGGCTTCGTCGCCCCGGGCCAACGGCGCCGTTTTCACCTTGGCCATTTGCAGGAGAAGCTGGCCGAAGCAAATCTCTGCTGGCAGCCCGACCTTATCATTATGGATGGCAGGAAGGCCTTCGTATCCGGTGGACCGGATAGAGGTCGATTGGTTGAACCAGGCTTGGTGCTTGCTTCCGGCGACCTTGTTGCGATTGACGTTGAGGCGATGAGGGTGCTGCTGAATTACCGGGCTTCTAACCAGATCCCTGTCGACCCCTGGGAACTCCCGCAAATTACCGCCGCGTTAAGGCATGGACTGGGCGCAGGTGAGGGCAAGCACATAGTGGTTGAATGAGTCTGTTCCAGCAGCAGATTAACCGTGCTCCATTTCATATCTGAAGAAATACCTCATAGGGAATTTCTCTACAAGCCTTTCGGTCGTTCCATCTGGATGGGATACGTAGTGCTCACCATCAGGCGAGCAGCTTCAGTGGTGGACAGGTACGACTGCTGGTGCTACACTTTCTGTCGAGGATTGATCCAGGGCTAGGCAGGCTTCTCTGACAAATTGGATCTGATGGACTACTGAAGTACTACAAATGCATTCGCATTGCGGAAGCCCCATATTATCACTAGCTTAAGAGTCTAACCATGAATTTCGCCGATGAGAGGAGGGCGTGAGCGCCAAAGTCAAGATCGTAACCGATAGCTCTTCCTACCCGGAGCCGGAGACTATCGCCAAATACGATATCCATGTTGTGCCCCTCAGGATTGCCTTTGGAAATGAGGTTTTTGCCGAGGGCGTAGACATCAGTAACGAAGAATTCTATTCAAAATTGGGCAAAGCGCACAAACTGCCCACTACGTCGCAACCCTCTGTTGACGATTTCATTAAGGTTTATCGCGAACTGGCAGAGAAGGGGCATCCTATCCTCTCGGTTCATATTCCCAACGAAATGAGTGGGACTTGTGCCTCGGCTCTCGCCGCCAAGAGGACACTTTCACAGGCTCAGATTGAGATAGTGGATTCACTTACCGTTGCCACGGGAATGCTAGTTCCTCCCGTTGGCGAATCCGCAGAGAGAGGAGAGACGCTATCTCAGATCGTGACTTCTATAGAGAAACTAAACAAATGCATTAGAGTGGTCGGCGTATTCGATACCCTGGAGTACCTCTGGAAAGGGGGACGGATCGGAGCAGCCAGAGCGCTGATCGGCACCTTGCTACGGATTAAGCCTGTTCTCACCCATGAGGGTGGAGAGGTCAAGGTCCTGAGCAAGACAAGAACCATGAACCGGGCCATAGAGTATATCTTGGGATTCGTGGCAAAAGAAGTGAAAGAGAATGTCTCGCTTCATGGCTGGGTTGCTCATACCCATGTACCTGAGATGGCGCGGGTACTGGAAGAAAGGCTTCGTGAAGCCTTTCACTGGGTTGATCTCCGCCTGTTTGAGCTGGGACCGGTGCTGGGGGCCCATATGGGACCGGGTTTCGTTGGCGTGAGCTTCTATTGTGACGAGGACTGGCGGGGATGACAGTCCGAGCAGGGCATTCATCATTTATTGTTCTTTGCTCACAGACTATGTGATGCTCATACAGGATAAGGTAGAGAGTACAGCCGTTAATTCGGCGAGCAGAAGCCTGAGAAATCGGCCGAAAGCCAAACCTGTTTAGGGAGGAGACGGTTCATGGAGATTAGATTCAACGCACACGGGCGGGACTTACTGGCCACCAAAGTCTTTTTCAGCGACGAAAGTGGCTTCGAAGTTGCCTCTGTAATCGTGACTGGCAAAACCGATGCCGCTCTTATTGACGCACAGTGGACATTATCAAACGCCCATCGCGTAATCGCCGAGATACTGGAAACAGGCAAATACCTCAAGACTATCTATATCACCCATGCACACCCCGACCATTATTTTGGACTCGGCACCATTGCAGAGGCTTTTCCTGAAGCCCGGGTTATAGCGCTCCCCTCGGAGGCCGACATAATCAACAAACAGTTCTTCGGCAAAATCGATCATTGGGAGAAAGTGATAGGATCTATTAACGTGCCCAGAAAAGCAGCCACTATTGGGCCTCTCACCGAGAACTACTTTGAACTGGAAGGACAACGTATCGAGATTATCCGGGAAGTGATGGGGGACATGAAATATAACACCGTTGTGTGGATTCCTTCAACACGAACTTTGTACGGCAGCGATGTTCTTTTTAACCAAGCACATCCCTTCACCTGCGAACTTACCGCGGAAGAGCGCTGGCAGTGGATGCAGGATATTGAGCGCCTGGAGAAAATGGATGCCGAGGTGATTATCCCCGGCCATCAAAAACCCGGAATGCCGTTCGACTCCAGTTCGTACGATTTCACCAGGGAATACCTCGCTGCTACCGAGGAGGAACTGGCCAGGACAGACGATGTTGCCGGTTTCTACTACGCTATGGTTAAACGCTTCCCTGAAGCCAACCTCTTTATCAGTAATGAAATGAACGCAAATGTATTCAAAGGTGGGTTGGATTGGAATTGGCGGGAATACTAGTCCGGCCTATGACCTTCTCGCCGCGATAAACCGGGCCCCTGGAGCCTATTGATTACAGAGCGCGTTTCAGTTGTGGCAAGTCATAGCTTCAGGCCTCTGTGAGGTTCTATGGAACGGTTGAACCCGAAGAAGCTTCATGTAGTTTACTCGGCCGATACCAGGCCGGAACATATGGACCTGCCCAGGCGTTATACGCTAACTCACTCCGATTTGACCGGACATTTGTTTCTGACAATAGGTGATGACTATGATAGGAAACAGATTTCGGGGCTGTATACCAAATTCATGAGAGACGAGGTACTGGCAGAGCTTGTCCGGAATGACGATCGTCTGGAACTCAGGGTCTACTGTCACGTGAGCGGAGGACTTGTTGCCGGCAGAGCCAGGGGGCGATACAACATCTTCCGGTCTGAACTGCCACTGGTATTGGAAGCCATCAGATACGGTGACCGGACTCTATTTGAACGGCACCCTGAGCTTGATAGTGCCCCGGTCCTTGTACATTTCGAATCTACCGACAGCCGATTCGACAAGGTGGAGGATTGGGGCACCATGCTTCAATACAGATAGGGCTTACTGCGACATAGCCACTCGCTGTGTCTTGTCAAAACCGGCGACCATATATTCCCGTACGGTCACCACCATAATGGCACTATCTGGAGCCTCGAAGAAATGCCGCAGTTGAGGATGTCTAGCAAGGAGAATAGCTTGAAAGGTACTCCTGTTATGTATTTCTTCGCGGGCGGTACCCACTACTGTTATGGCGATGGCTTGCGAAGTATCGGAAGGCTGGTTAGCCCTATTGTCAATCAGCAGGGAAATATTGTGATTTTCCTGCATGTTTCTGTATTTTCGCGTGTTTCGCCCGGTGGCAAAGACGAGTGATCTTAAATCCTCGGTCATGGCAAAAGACACTAGATTACTATAAGGCAAGCCCTGACCCACCGTGTTAAGCACGGCGAAGTATTGCGTGCCTACCACTTCTCTTAACAGCTGCTCATACCGGGGTACTTTCAACAAGTGTCCTCCAAACCGGCGAAACGGCTCACCGGACTATTCTACTACTCCTTCTAGAAGGGCTCAAACTGGCAGAGACGATACTGTTGCCTGTGCTACAATTCTGGCAACAATCCGCAGGCCAAGAATGATTGAGGAGTCTCGTATCCGGCCGCTGAATAGAAATGACCCTGTGAAGGGGGCTTACGTTCTCTACTGGATGCAGGCTTCACAGAGGGCCCAATGCAATCAGGCGCTGGAATTTGCTGTCAGCCAGGCGAACCAAAGAGAGCAGCCCCTCATAGTCTATTTCGGCCTCACCGATGCCTTCCCCGAGGCCAATGCCAGGCACTACTATTTCATGCTTGAAGGCTTGAAGGACACCCAGGGAGAACTCAAAGACAGAGGTGTGCCCATGGTCATCGAGCGGAGTTCTCCGCAGATCGGAGTTTCGAGGTTCGCAAAGAAAGCTACGCTTGTCGTGTGCGACTGTGGCTACCTGAGAATACAGAAAGATTGGCGGCAACATGTGGCAGAGAACATCGAGTGTCCGCTATTACAGGTCGAGAGTGATGTACTGGTCCCCGTTGAGACGGCTTCAGCCAGGGAAGAGTACTCGGCCGCCACTTTACGGCGCAAACTGGTCGGGGTGACAGATAAGTATCTCGTCCCTGTTAAGGAGGAACCCCTCAAAACGGATGCTTCGCTGCTGCAATTCGACAGTCACGATATTTCGAACACGGGTAAGGCTGCGGACCTTAGTATCGATCATTCTGTGGGGCCTTTAGCTGGTTTCCACGGTGGCACGAAAGAGGCGAAAAAGCGGCTTGAGGAATTCATCAACGGGAAACTTGACAAGTACGATAAATCAAGAAATGACCCCAATGAGGACTGCCTGTCTAATCTGAGCCCGTACCTTCATTTCGGACAGATCTCGCCTTTGTATATTCATTTGCAACTAAATCGGTATAATGGCCCGGGTCGGGATGCTTTCCTTGAGGAGTTGATTGTTCGGCGCGAATTGAGCATGAACTTCGTCCACTACAACCGGCGGTATGACCACTTCGCTGGGCTGCCCGACTGGGCAAAGCGTACTCTACGGGAACATGAGGGCGACCCGCGAGAGTATCTGTATTCACGGGAACAACTGGAAAAGGCGCAAACACATGATCCGTACTGGAATGCTGCTCAAATAGAGATGGTAGTCACCGGCAAGATGCACGGGTACATGCGGATGTACTGGGGCAAGAAGATACTGGAATGGACAGCGCATCCAGAAGATGCCTTTTCAACAGCGCTGTATTTGAACAACAAATATGAGCTGGATGGCCGGGATCCCAATAGCTTTGCCGGTGTTGCCTGGTGCTTTGGCAAACACGATCGTCCCTGGCCAGCGCGTGGCGTTTTTGGCAATGTTCGTTACATGAGCGCAGAAGGGTTGAGACGAAAATTCGATGCCGATGAATATGTACGCAGATTTGCTTCGTACAATGTCTAGTGCTAGGGGAAAGCCGCAGCCAAAAATGGCATGAGGCACGAGTGCCCTAGCTCTTGGGGAAAATGGCTCTCTCTGGTTGGTCATGGACTTATGTGTGTGGACGCAATATCTCTGAGTGAAAGAAGAGATAGTGGTCAAAGATGAATCCTATAGCATTGGTTGCACAACGCTATGGTGAACGACCACATGACCGTACCCCCGCCCAAAAAGGGGCGGGGGTACGGGGTGTAGTTTATTTCAGCATCCAGTCGTTGACGTCGCACTGCCCATGATCGTTGTTGCCCACAGCGACCACTGTGCCGTCAAATTCAAGTGCCACTGTTTGATATCCGCCTGCGGCAACTCGGATGACGTCTGCCCAGCCGCCGACATCGCACTGTCCATGGTCGTCGTTGCCTAC
>JBKHJJ010000112.1:0-4271 GCA_046538185.1 Dehalococcoidia bacterium | reverse complement strand
CGCATATTGATTCTTTTGCCATTTTGCGCAAGATTTCAAGCTTTACGGACTAACAAACCAAAAATCCGGCTTGACAATGAGGATAGGCGATGCTATAATTCCGCTAAATATAAGCAGACGTTCAATAACTAAGCTACGGTTTTACAATTAGAAACATAATTGAACCCAGGAAAGATTTACAGAATGTCGAACGGTCTGAACACTGCACTGCAGGAGGTAAGTTATGGTATGACTGATTTAATGATGAAAAGGAAAATACTATGACTATACTATGAAGGGAGGAACAGATAAAGTGAAGAAATTCTTCTTGTTTGCTGTAGTAGCTTTGGTTATTGGGTCTCTGGTTCTTGCCGGTTGTGGGCCAAAAGAAACCACGCCGACTTCTGCTGAACCCGAGCCCACCTCTACTGAACCCGAGCCATCAGGTCCGGTACCAGGAGGCATTCTTAAGTCCGTCATAATCGCTGGTCCGGCAATGATGAGCTACAAGGGCCAAATGGGTCCGCAAGATGCTACCTATGTGATGCCCGCCGTCGAACAACTGGTGGAGCCCCTTGTAACGGAAGATGGCGCGCGGGGTTGGGAACCCTGGCTATGCGAATCCTACGAAATCGACCCCCGAGGCAAGACCTTTACCTTCAACCTGAGGGAAGGCATCAAGTTTCATGACGGATCAGTAATGGATGCTGAGGTGGTGAAGTGGAACTTCGTACAGCAGATAGAAAGCGGCTGGCTCCAGGATGCGGATAAGGTCACCAGTATCGAAACACCCGATGACTCGACCGTGGTCATTCATTTCTCCGAGTACAGCAACCAGTACGAGTTCAACTGGGGCTGGACCCCTATTTATTCCAAGGCAGCCTGGATGGAAGCCACAGGAGGAGACCCGGACCCGACCAACGAAAAGGGTATTGACTGGGCTACCGACCACGTTGTGGGTACCGGTCCGTTTGTACTCAAGGAATACAAGCGTGATGTTAGTATGACGTGGGAGAAGTTCGACGACTACTGGCGGGAAGGTAGACCCTACTTAGACGGCCTAGAATGGAAGATCGTAACCGAGGCGACGACCTCCTCCAGCCTGCTGCAGGCCGGCGATATCGATATTTGGTACCAGGGCCACACCGCCAAGTATTGGGACGAACTGGACTCCAAGGGCTACGTCGTCAAGAATTACTGGCCAGGCTTGCCGTACTGTATATATACCAATACGAAGGACCCTGATACAAAATGGCAGGACAAACGGGTCCGGGAAGCGCTTGAATACGCTATCGATAACGAAGCTATTGCCAAAGCACTCGGGCACGGCTACTACGAACCCATGGAACAACTAGCACCTTCCACGGAATGGGGCTATATACAGGAATTGGACGATGTTCGTGAGTATAATCCGGAGAAGGCCAAGCAACTACTGGCCGATGCCGGTTACGATGATGGATGCCCGATTAAGCTGACGGTTCTGTCAACCCCGGGCGACATTGATGCTGCTGAGTCTATCAAGGGCTACTTGGATCAGGCTGGTTTCGACTGCAACCTGGATATAGCCGATCCAGGAAGGTTCTACGGGAGCGTCTTCGGAACCGGATGGGAGGACGCGGTGCTTTATTTCTACGGCATGGACGTAACCTTCCTTTCCACCTACATGTCCTGGTTCAGCACCGATCCCAAGTCTAACCTGGCCAGTTTTGCAAGGACTGATTACCAGAAAGAACGCGACCTGGAAATCGTAAAACTGGTAAGTCCTGAAGAACAGAAAGCGGCTACCGAGGAAATGTGCCGGCATTTGTATGAAGAAGCCCGGCTGTGTCCTCTGTGGAAAGTGCCCGCTACTACCGTCGCAGCACCTTACGTCCACTACGACATCTACAAGCATGGTTTCATACGGGTGGATTGGCAAAAGTATTGGATGGAAGAGCACTAAGATACCGTGTGGTGAAGTTTAAGCTGAGGTTAATGGGTGGCTCGCTCCCCAGTAGAGCGAGCCACCTGCCTGTATGGTGATGTATGCTTCATCATCGGCTTTTCTGATATCTAGACATCAAAGCAATACCTTAATCAATGATATCCCTGAATTGGGAACGTAGATATTTTGCGATCATAATTACTGAAGAGGTCTGCACTCAAAGTGACTGCATATATCATACGGCGGCTACTTATAGCAGTGGTGGTCCTTATCATTGTTAGCCTCATTGTCTTCTTTGTGATGCGTTTGTTGCCCGGTGACCCGCTGGTAATTTTCCTGGGCCGACAGGCTGGGACCGGCTCGATGTCCGAGCAGCAGCTCGAAGAGCTTTACGTCCGGTACGGACTGGATAAACCCCTGATAGTTCAGTACTGGGACTGGATATACGGCTTTGTACAGGGTGACATGGGGGAGTCTATCTACTATCACGAAGATGTGAGCATCCTTCTGCTGGAGCGTTTTCCTGTTACCCTCGACCTAGGTCTCAAATCCTTTATATTATACAATATCCTCGGCGTTGTCATGGGAATGATAGCAGCCCTTAGAAGAGGAAAGTGGATAGATACAGTCGCTACTGTCCTCTCCTATATCGGCGTGTCTATCCCTGTATTCTGGCTGGGCTTGTTGCTGATATACCTCTTTGGGCTACAGCTTGACTGGTTCCCTATAATGGGGTACACATTGTCAACAGAAAACCTCTGGCAAAATATGTATCAGTCATTTATGCCTGTCATCTGCTTGTCCCTGATGGGGTGGGCGGTAATCGCACGTCAGACGCGGTCAAGCATGCTGGAGGTTATGTCACAGGACTATGTTCGTACTGCCTGGTCTAAGGGACTTACAGAATTCAAGGTGGTGTTTAAACACATGCTTAAAAATAGTCTCATCCCTGTAATAACCCTGATGGGAGTAGGGCTCGGTTTGATGTTTGGTGGCCAGGTATTCATCGAGCAGGTGTTTGCCATTCCAGGCGTGGGTAGATTGTTGGTGTCCAGTGTGTTCGCTCAGGACTATCAGGTAGTGCAATCCGCCACCCTGATCATCGCAACCATAGTCATTCTGGTCAACTTGATTGTAGACATATCCTATGCCTGGTTCGATCCCAGAATACGATACGGCTAGGAAGGCAGCATCGTTTATGGAAAAAGGGAACACAACAACGGGTGCTTCGGAAGCTCCACCACGCGTCGGCCAGTGGCGTCGCTTCCGACGAGTATTTTTTCAGCGCAAAGTTGTGCTGTTCGGACTTATCGTTCTGGCACTGCTGGTCATTGCCGCGATCTTTGCGCCGGTGCTGGCACCATATGATCCACAACGTATTAACATGGCTGATTCCCTGCAGGATCCGAGTTGGAAACACCTCCTGGGCACAGACGTTCAGGGCAGAGACACACTCAGCCGTCTGATATATGGCTCCAGATATGCATTGATGGTAGGCTTCGGCACCGTATTACTGGCGGGGGTAGTCGGCGTTACCATGGGCTTGGTGGCCGGATACTTCGGTGGGGTTACCAGTATGGTTATCATGAGGATTATCGACGCTCTGATGAGCTTCCCCATGATTTTACTTGCACTGGTCATCGCCGCCGTCCTGGGCAGTGGTGCTCTCAATGTTATCATAGCCCTGAGTGTAGCTACATTAGCGGGGTATGCGAGAGTCATGCACGGTTTGGCCCTGAGTTTAAGGGAAAACGACTACATTTTGGCAGTGCGAGCCATGGGTTCAGGCCATATCCGGATGATGTTCTGGCATGTACTGCCAAATGGCCTGCCATCTATGATGGTATTGATTACCCTACAGTTGGGGGCCATTATCCTGGCCGAAGCAGGACTTAGTTTTCTGGGAGTCGGCATCGATCCAACTCAGGCGGCATGGGGCGCAATGGTTTCCGATGGCCGCGAGTATCTGGTTTCACATCCATGGCTGTCTCTCGCGCCGGGGCTTGTCATCATGCTGGTGGTCTTTGCCTTTAACATGGTCGGAGATGGACTAAGAGATGCCCTCGATCCCAGACTCAGAGGCTTGCTATAACTAAAGGAATAGAAAATGGCAGAACTGCTGAGAGTAAACAACCTGGTTACACAGTTCCACACCGAGAGTGGAGTAGTTAAGGCAGTGGACGGCGTTTCCTACCACATAGACGAAAACGAGATAGTCGGACTGGTAGGGGAGAGCGGCTGCGGCAAGTCCGTCAGCCAGCTCTCGGTGATGCAGTTGATAAGCGCCCCGGGGGAAATCGCTGGTGGTGAAGCCATTTTCGAGGGCAAGGACCTGCTCAAGTACGCATCACACGGTCCACAGATGCGC
>JBKHJJ010000111.1:0-4310 GCA_046538185.1 Dehalococcoidia bacterium | reverse complement strand
GGATGATGGTGGTATATCTAGCAGCAATCGTAGCCGTGCTGACCATACGCCCTTCAGGGCTTTTCGGTAAGTTCAAGGAGTTAGAGGAGAGGGTTTAGCATGGCAGTTCACTACCGAAAGGAACGGCTGGACCGGGGCATCAAGGCTCGATGCGAGGATATATTCGCCCTTTCATCATACCGGGAGCTGCTCTACCTGATTCTGCCAAGACTGGTACCGGTTCTCATCTTATTCGCCTTTCCGCTCCTGAAAGATATTGTGGGATTATACTGGGAGAAGGTGCTGGTGATCACGTGTGCCATTGCACTTCTGTCTCTGAGCTGGGACTTGATGGCATCCGTTGGCTTGGTATCATTGGGCCAGTCGTTATTCTTCGGTGTGGGTGCTTACATCACGGGGTTCTTAAATTATAGCCTTGGCTGGCCCTATTTCCTCAGCATACCCTGCGGTACTCTTGGCGGAGCCCTATTCTGCACCATTTTTCTTCTGCCGGTACTTCGGCTCCGCGGGGTTTATTTCGCCATTGTAACCCTTACCCTGCCGCTTCTGTTCACTAGGTTTATCGAAGCGAGCAAGATACTGGGCGGCAACCAAGGCCTGAGCGGACTCACTCCCCTTCCCCACTTATGGTTTGAACTCTATGTGCCGGTGCTTGCCGTATTGGTTTGCCTATTCAGCTTCCGGCGGCTGATCAATGACGACTACGGCCTTGTGCTCCAGGGGATCAGAGATAACGACCTGGCTGTCATGAGCGGGGCAATCAATATTTATAAATTCAAGGCTCAGGCGGTGTTCATTGCCGGGCTTGCCGGTTCGTTTGCGGGTGCTTTTATGACCCACTACTACCAGTTCGTGGGAATGCCGGCGTTTGCCTTAGACTACTCGATACTGCCGTTGACCAGCGCAGTGCTGGGCGGTGTGGGCACCTTTGCAGGTCCTACCTTAGGAGCCTTTATTTTAGTGCCCCTCTCCGAGGCTCTCAGGGCCTTTGGGACCCTGAGGGTCGTTTTTTATTCCGCCATCCTTATCATCTGCGTAGTGGGGCTCCCGGAAGGCATATTTCACTACATCCAACGTAAATACAATCAATTCGAGAGGGCTGTTGAAGTTGGATAGCGCTGAGGATCAAAGCATTTTAGCCGTCATGGATATCAGTAAGCGATTCGGCGGGTTGCTGGCCGTAAACAAAGTTAGCATCGCTGTGCGGAAGGGAGAACTTCTGGGCATTATCGGGCCGAACGGCTCAGGTAAAACCACACTGGTCAACCTAATCACCGGATTTGTAAAGCCCACTTCAGGCAGAGTAATCTTTAAGGGAGCGAATATAACCGGCAAGAGACCATACAGAATTTCAGAGCTCGGTATTACACGAACCTTTCAATTAGTGAAGCCCTTTTACCAGCTGCCTGCCTTTAAGAACATTATCATACCCCTGTATTCCCCTCGGGTGAAAAGGCTGAGGGGCGGGAAGTACGGTGAGAGGGACGATACAGCCATTGATCTGCTGGAGGAAGTAGGCTTTGAGCGGGATTCCTATGTACCCTACAAGGTGGCCTCCAGCCTGCCACATGGCTACTTGAAACGACTCGAGCTCGCGCGCTGTCTCGCGCTTCGTTCAGAGCTTCTGATCTTGGATGAGCTCTTCTCTGGAATGTCCATGTCTGAGGTGGCAAGCACCTTGCCCATTATCGAACGGCTCCACGAAGAAGGCCTCACCATCATCATGGTGGAACACAGGCTTAGAGAGCTGTTCAGAGTGGCGGATCGAATTGTCGTAATGAACTTCGGAAGGAAAATTGCCGATGGTTCTGCCAGTGAGGTAATGGAGAGCGAGGCAGTCAAAGCAGCATATCTTGGAAGCGAGGCTGGGGACTGAGCAATGCTGGAAGTAAAAGACCTCATGGTATTCTTTGAAAATGCTCTGGCCATCAATGATTTTAGCATGGAAGTTCACAGAGGTGAAATCGTGGGAGTCCTCGGCTCCAATAGTGCCGGCAAGACCACCTTGATGAACACTATATCAGGCTTGATCATCGATATAAAAAAGAAAGAATACCGGAAGGGAGGCGAGAGGATTACCGTGCTGGGTGAGCTGATGTTTGAGGGTGTGGATATCATCAATGCCAAACCAAGTGAGAGGGTTAAGAGGGGTATTGTGTTGAGTCGTGAACGGCATCCCATCTTCCCCGATAGCACGGTAGGCGAAAACCTCAAGATCGCAACCTGCATCCGGAGAGATGTAAAAATCCCCAAACGATTGGAGTTTGTTCACTCCATCTTTCCCCGCCTACGGGAGCTATCCAAGAGAAAGGCTGGATTCTGCAGCGGCGGGGAGCAGCAGATGCTCGCCATCGGTATGGCTCTGATGCCCATGCCCAGGCTCCTACTTATGGATGAACCGCTTCTGGGCCTCTCTCCTGCGCTCCAGCAAGACCTGATACAGGCAATACGCCGGATTCGGATCGAGGATGTTACTATCCTGGTGTCGGAGCAGTTCGCCCGCCCCCTTCTGCCGATAATCAATCGGGGATACGTCATAGAAAACGGGACCCTGGTGCTCTTCGGGACAGGTGAAGAACTCATGGAAAACCCCGAGGTCAAAGCGGCATACTTTGGGGTGTAGAGCATGTTATGGAGACTTCTCCCTCATTGATCTATCAACAGTTTGAAGCAGTATGCCGAGATTTCTTTGACGCTATCGCGCTTATTTATCTCGGAAAGAACTATACCTTCTCGGAGCTGCGGGATGACGTAGAATCCCTCGCCGCCGCCTTGCATCAACTGGGCGTGACGCAGGGCGATATGGCGATTTTGTATCTTCCTAATTCCCCCCAATGGATAATGGCCTGGCTGGCCCTGCTCCGGATCGGTGCCATTGCCATACCTATATCCCCTATTTATACCCATGTTGACCTTAAATACATGGCAAACGACAGTGGGGCCGAAACGATCTTCTGCCTTGATACCAACTTCAACTATGTGGCCCATGTCCTTCCGGAAACGAAGCTGACACGGGTAATAACCACGAATATGGCGGAACCCCTGGTCTGGTGGAAGAGGCTCATCGGCAGAGGGCTTAGCAAGGTGCCCAGGGGATCATATCCTTCAGGAGAGAATATCTTCAGCTTCAAGAAGTTGATTAAAGACGGCCGTACCGTTAGCCTTCCGCAGTTTCAGACAGAAAGTGAGCAGGTGTTCGAAATGCTTTATACCGGCGGCACGACAGGGCTGCCAAAGGGTGTCCCTTTTTCCCATATCACCTTCCTCGAAAGTGTGGCTGAGCAAAGGGCAATGAGCGAATCGCAGGTTCCTAAGGGGAAAGACATAGTAGTCCAGGGTGGCCCGCTTTTCCACATCCTCGGCCAAGCAGTGGGCCTGGGAGCTCTGCTTTCTGGAGACTGCCTCATATTGCTTCCCAGAGTGAACCTGGACGGCCTATTCGATCATATAGAACGCTACCAGGTACTTACGTTCTTCGGCGTACCTGCCCTGTACCGCATGATCCTCGAGCATGACAGAATTGACTACTACAACCTGAATTCACTCAAGTACTGCTTTTGCGGCGGCGATGTTCTGCCCATAGAGGTGGCTGAACGATGGATCAAAAAATTTGGAATGCCCATATACCAGGGCTACGGAGCAACAGAGACATGCGGTCGGGTTTCCCTCACCCCAATGGGGGAAATTCCTCCGGCGGGGAGTGCGGGCAAAGTTACACCCCTCCAGAAAATCACCCTTGTTGACCCTGATACCTTGGAACAGGTCCCGGCTGGCGAACCGGGTGAACTACTTGTCTCATCAAAGCATATGGTTCGGGAATATTGGAATAAGGCCGAGGAAACCGCCGAATGTTTCGTCAAGGTGGAGGACAAACTCTGGTATAGGACCAGAGATATCGTTCGTATCGACAGGGACGGATGGCTCTTTTACCTGGACAGGTCTGTAGACACCATCAAGCACAAGGGATATCGTGTGGCGGCCTCAGAGATAGAGGCAGTGCTTCAGGAACATCATGCGATAATCGCTGCATGCATTGTAGGAATACCGGACGAGAAGGTTGGCGAGAGAATCAAGGCCTTCGTAGTGCTTAAGAAAGACATCAAGGGCATTAGCTCATATGATCTTATCAAGTGGTGTCGAGACAGGCTTGCACCGTATAAAGTGCCCCAGTACATCGAGTTTCGCGACATGCTGCCCAAGTCCAAGGTAGGAAAACTGCTGAGGCGTGAGCTACGGGCAGAGGAGAGAAGCAAACTGGGAGAAAGGTGAATATCACTAAACTGCCATGACACCGCTGCGCACCTCCTATT
>JBKHJJ010000009.1:0-19208 GCA_046538185.1 Dehalococcoidia bacterium | reverse complement strand
GGGGTGGGGTCTAGATAACTCCTGTGTTTTGCAGGGCGTGGACTAATATCAGGATATAGAAAGGCAATACGAAACTGGTATGTACGAAGCGCCAGGTCTTGGACAAACGCTTTACAAGCCTGAACCTCATCAGGAAACCGGTTACTACCATGAGGCAAACCGAAATATACAGGGCCACGCCGGTTCCCAGATTGGGATAGAACTCTGCGGGTCTACCAATCTGCTGGGTGAAATGCATGGAAATGAGCATGAACGCCACCAGGTTGCCTACGTTGTGTGTGTTAAGCAGGAATTTGAATTTTCCTGGTAAGCGGCGTTTTGCATAAGAGTAGATTGGGGTATAGATGCCGATGAAAGCGAACCCTATCCAGCCCAGCAAGTGGTCCAAATATACCGGCCCAATGTCAAGGCGCAAATCCCACCACCGATTGTAGGTGCCGACCGACAAAACGACGGTCGCCACTATGATCAATACCGATATCAACAGGTATCTATTTCTCATTGTTCCGACCAATTGCCTGATTGTCTGGCAGGCGTGTTGACCAGGTCTACTGATTGCGCTAGATTGACGGGTTTCAGGTATTCAGGTATTTGAAGTAGCTTCCACCCGCACCCACAGTCCGTATTGCCTCTATCAACCCGTCGCCGCTGAATCTCTTAAGCACGTAGCCGCATGCTCCGGCCTGCAGCGCAGCTTCCATATATGGTCTGCCTCCGTACATTGACAGTACGATAACCCGACAGTCCGGGCATGACCTTGTGACAATCTCAGTTACCTGTATTCCGTCAAGATAGGGCATCCTGAGATCAGTTATCAGGATATCTGGCTTTACCTTGCCGGTTACTTCGACCGCCTCGGCACCGTCGCTAGCTTCGCCGGCGACCACAAAGTCCGGCTCGTCTTCCAGTAAGCATCTTATCCCGCGCCTTACGGATGCCTGGTCGTCGGCTAGCACAATTCTCAACATTCCGTGGTAAGAATATCCGTCCGTGTGTCCTTAGTGTATCCGTAAGTCTACTGAAATTGGCGGGATAATTCCCCTATCGAGAGAATTAGAGGTTTCCGGCCGTAGATCACTGAGATGTTCCTTTGATATGGCTATTCCTTGACAGGTATTATATGGGAGTCGACCTTGTCCTGCAATAAGGCTATGATAAGGAATATGATGGTTATTCTGGCTAACTATGCTGATACGGAGGAGGGGTATGGCCTGCTTGGTCCGCAGCTGGCAGCCACTATTATCCGGGACAATACCGGTTACGACTGTCCTGTCGTAGCGGTGGGTCACGATTCTGACAGGGAACTGATCAAGAAAAATGTATTTGCGCTCGCTGGTGGCGAAAGGCCAATTGTTGGCTTCAGTAGCCTGGGAGGCCGTCCCGAGCTCTGGGAGCTGGCTAAGGCGTTGAAGGCAGAAGGGGCCGTGACCATTATGGGTGGCCCCCAGGCTGACGTTGATTATATGGGAGAGACAGGCTGGGAACGCCATCCTCATCGGTTTCCCGGGGTAAGGGATTGCTTCAGTTTTGCGCTTCAAGGACCTGCGGAGCAGCTAGTCCCCTTTGTCAATTCTCAGGGTAAGGAGACGCCCGAGAAGATCTCGGGGGCCCTTTTCACGCAGGATGGTAGATGTCGGGTGAACGAGCGGGCGAACTGGGATGGAGATTTTCTGCGAAAGGTCAACTGGGGGAACCTGTATGAGCTGGGGGCATCGGGACTGGAGCCTGTGCCGGTAACCAGCGCTCAGGTGGTTCAGCAGATAGGGTGTCCTTACGCCGCCCGGACGACGAGGGTCAGTATTGATTATCCCACTAACCTGAAGGGTGCCTCCTTTAACAAGAGAGGACAGATCTCCATCAGCCTTCGGGGTTGTAGCTTCTGTGATGTAGCCAGAGACAAGGGATTCGGCGGAAAGCTACCCCTTGATAATGTACTGGAACAGATAGCCAACCTGCCTGAAGATGGAGACGGGAGAAAAATCCGCTTTGAATTGATAAACGAGGCGCCCTTGGTTACTCTGCCTGAATTGCTATCTGCTACTGAGCAGCGGGGGATAGAAATTTCTCAGATAGACCTGGTCAGCCGGGCAGACTGGTTGGTAATGGGTGAAGAGAAGCTCCGAACCGCCCTGAAGGTGGCTCAGGCGATGAAAGTACGCCTCTTGATGTCAGCGGTGGGTTTTGAATCCTTCGCCAACTCTATCTTAAGGAATTTGAATAAAGGTTATACGGTCGATATAAACCTTTCTGCTGTCAAGCTGATGAGGCAGTTGAAGGAAGAGTTCCCGGACGTCTGGTTCTATGCAACCCATGAAGGGGCAAGCCATGGTTTCATACACCCTACCCCCTGGGATTCTGCGGAGACCGAGCAGGAGATGACCAGCATCATATTTGCGTACGGCCTGGATTGCGATATCCTTCCCAGGTTCAGCATTCCGCTAATCATTCATCACGCCTGCGGGTTAGCCGATTGGATAAGAGAACTGGAAATGAGGGAAGGGATCACGCTGCCGAGAAGGGGATCGATTATCGAGTGGTGGTAGATGATAGCAGCTGAACATCCTGGTAAGGGACTGAAAGTCTTATCCCTCTGCTCGTTTCTCTACCTTCAGGAACCTAGCATTTATGGCCACGATTATGGTGCTGACAGACATTAGAGCAGCCCCAACTGCCGGGCTCAGCAGGATACCAAAGCTGTAGAGTGCTCCTGCTGCCAGAGGGATGGCGACCACATTGTAGCCTGTTGCCCAGCCCAGGTTCTGCAGCATCTTCTTGTAGGTAGCTCGAGCTAAAGCGATTACGGATACGGCGTCCATGGGATTGCTTTTCACCAATATGATATCCGCAGTGGCCGCTGCTACGTCGGTGCCTGCACCAATAGCTATGCCTACATCCGCCTGAGCCAGTGCAGGAGCGTCGTTAACTCCGTCTCCAGTCATAGCGACCACTAGCCCTCGAGATTGAACCTCTTTCACCTTCGCGGCCTTCTTATCGGGCAGCACTCCAGCAAAGTACTCATCGAGGCCAACCTCGTCCGCAACCCACCTGGCCACTTGCTCATTATCGCCGGTTATCATCATGCATTTGATACCCATTTCCTTGAGTCTGGAGATTGCCTTCCTGGAGTCGGGGCGGATTATATCAGCCAGAGCAATGGCCCCTGCAGGCTTTCCGGCAATAAGTACGAATACAATGGTCTTGCCCTGCCCCTCGAATTTCTCCAGCCTGCTATCGTTGACCTCAATTCTGTTCTCCCCGAGGTAACCCGGACTCATTACCTTTACCTCTTTACCATTCACCTTTCCCTGTGCGCCCTTACCGGGAATCGATTTGAAGTCCTCAACAGAGAACTTCTCCTTGACCGAAGAAACGATTCCTCTGGCTATGGGGTGTTCCGAATGGCTTTCCACAGAGGCAGCATATTTCAATAACTCCTCTTCACTAACTTTATCGTCGAGCGCAATAGAATCGGTAACCCCGAATTCCCCCTTGGTGAGGGTGCCGGTCTTATCAAACAAGATTGCCTGGATTTTCCTTGCCCTCTCAAAATTGGTTCGGTTCCTTATTAGCAAGCCGTTCTTTGCCGATAGAGTTGTGGATACAGCAACTACCAGGGGCACAGCCAGGCCCAGAGCGTGGGGACAGGTAATGACCATCACCGTAACCATGCGTTCCAGAGAAAAGACGAATTCACGGTTGAACACCGTCAGCCACATGATGAGGGTTATGATACCGGCGCTGAGGGCAATGATGGTAAGCCATAGCGCCGCTCGGTCAGCCAGATTCTGGCTCCTGGATTTACTCTCCTGGGCTTCCTTGACCAGTTTTGTCATTTGCGACAGGTAGGATTCTTCGCCCGTCTTTTCGGTTTCTACCGTAAGGGAACCATCGCCGTTGACGGAACCTCCGATGACTTGGTCGCCCGCCTGCTTGGGCACCGGATTAGACTCACCCGTGAGCATCGCCTCATTAACGGATGTCTCTCCCTCGATCACTTTGCCGTCGACGGGTATTTTTTCCCCTGGTTTGACCAGGACTCTGTCACCGACTTGTAGCTTGTGCACGGGGACTTCTGTGGTGCTGCCATCTGAAGCGACTTTGTGGGCCTCCGCAGGCATGAGTTGCGCCAGCTCCTGCAGCGCGGATGATGCTCCCATGACTGACTTCATCTCCAGCCAGTGCCCCAGCAGCATAACGTCAATCAGAGTGGCCAGTTCCCAGAAGAAGAACTTTCCGCTGAGCCCAAATACCACCGCACTGCTGTAGATGTAGGCCACAGAGATGGCCAGGCCGATGAGGGTCATCATACCCGGCGACTTTGATTTCAATTCATCCGCTAAGCCCTTGAGGAAAGGATATCCGCCATAGGCGAATATGGCTGAGGACAGCCCCCAGAGGACATAGGCATCGCCGGGGAAGGCAATAATGTCTTGAATGCCCAGGAGCTCTTGTATCAAAGGGGACAGTATCAGAACCGGGACGGTGATGGCCAGAGACACCAAGAAGCGGCGTTTGAAATCGGCGACCATCATGGCATGGTGGCTCCGCTGGTCATGTCCACCGTTATGTCCATGCTTGCTGTGCGTTCCGTGGCTGTCGTTATTCATGGGCTCTCCCTTCGATGCTATTCAGAATATCAGAAGCCCTGTTCCTGGCCGCCAGCTCCAGGTCGGAATCCGCCGATTTCGGTCGCTGGGAAAGAAATGCCCGAAGTTGTTGGGCAATCTCCCCCATTTTCAGCCGCGCATGTTGGCTATCCAAAGCCTTGTACCCCTGAAGTTTGCGCGGCCCCTCGCTTCCTCCTTCGGCAAAGTACCAGTCCTTGAAGCCAAAGCCGCAACCAGCCGAGAACAGTACAGCCCCTAGCGGTGTAGCCGGGGGTGGAATGCCGAGGGCCAGGGAACGAGCAGTATCCTGTTGCTCTGTGCTGTCGTACTCAACCATCATGTGGCCGCCCGGCGGGAGTATGTCAGCTAGATACTTGAACAGTTGCTGGATCAAGCTAGCCGGGGCGATAGTCATAACTTCGGTAGCGAAGCCGATTTCCCTTGAGATACTGATAATCTCAATCCAGTTGTAGCCCGGATACTTGCCTTGACTGTGGAGACCGGTTAGAACGCAATGCTGGCTCAACTCCCCGGAGGTGTTTCGCACAAAAACCCGGAAGTACCTTGCCCCAAATCTGTTTGTCGTCCCCAACGCGACCACAGCTTTGTAGGAGCCTATTTTCTCCCCATCAAGACTACCTAAAGGGTGACTATCCTTAGCCATGGTCCATTCAGTTCGATTGGGCCGTTCCTCTCTAGTGTGCCCTGAGCGGAGGACAACCGGCTGTCTGCCCTGTGGGTCGGGCACTTGATCAGAACAATCTGCTGAACTAACCTTCATGAAGCTCACTCAACGTCATTGGTATCAGTTCCGAGAGCGCTGGATGGATGTGCATTCCCTCATATATCTCGTTGACCTGTCCTCCCGATGCCATGGCATTGACTACCTCCTGGATGAGTATCGGTGCATGTGGCCCTATGATATGGAATCCCAGAATCCTTTCGCTATCCTTGTCCATGATCGCTTTGGCGAAGCCCTCTCTCTCCATCATGGCTTCTCCTTTGGCAACCCCATAGTAGCGCGTTCTGCCCACCACGACTTCGTGGTTCTCCTTTGCGGCTTGCTCCGCCAGACCAACCGAAGCGATAGGAGGGTAGGAGTAGACTGCATGAGGAACAGAGTTCCGGTGAATGGTAGCTTTACCGTCATGTAGCACATTGTCGATAGCTAGGGCCGCCTCCCGGTTGGCAGCGTGCGTGAACATCTGCTGGCCGTTGGCATCTCCCACGGCGAATATGTTTTTCTTGCTAGTCTGAAGATACTCGTTGACCTTGATGAAGCCCCTCTTGTCCACCTCTACTCCCGTGTTCTCCACTTTGAGCAGGTCGGCGTTCGACCTCCTACCGATAGCCACCATCACTTTGTTCCCAACGAACTCCTTCTGTTTGCCGCTGGCGGCATCTTCGGCTGCTACTTTGATACCGTTTCCTTCATTTCTTACTTCCACCACCTTGGCATTAAGCGAGATGGTCATCCGTTTGCGTAGCTTCCTGAGCAAAAGTTCTGCCATTTCCGGTTCCTCGGACAGTACAAGTCTGTCGGCCATCTCAATAATCACCACCTTTGTTCCCATGGCAGCGAAGAAGTGAGCATACTCCGCCCCCACGTAGCCGCCACCTATGATTACTATGCTTTCCGGTTTCTGTTTCAGTTCGAGGACAGATTCATTGGTGAGGAAAGGGACGGTTTCCAGTCCCGTGATCGGGGGGACAAAGGGACGGCTGCCCGAAGCTAGGAATATTCTATCACCCTTAATTCTTTCTCCCTCGACCTCCAGTGTGTAGTCATCCACGAAATGCGCTTCGCTTTCGAAGAGGTCCAGCCCGTCCAAATGCCTTATGCCTTCGCTGACTTCTTTCTCACCTTCATCTCTGCTCTTTCTCATCCTGCCCATTATGGCACTGAAATCAATGCTATCTAGTTTCGCAGCGACACCCAACTCTTGCGCTTTCTCTATTTCCATTACCCTGTCCGCCACGTGGATCAACATCTTGGACGGTATGCAGCCGTAGTTGAGACAGGTGCCACCCAATCGGGGGCCTTTGTCTATCAGCGCTACCTTGGCTCCGTGGGACAGGGCTTGGTTAACGATAATCATCCCCGATCCCGACCCAATTACAATAACATCGTATTCTTTCATCGCTCCCTCCTTGCTTCTGGCAGACCGTAAGATCGACTATATGTCTACCTCACAGTGCACCAGTGCCAGTGGTCTGCAAACCCCGGCTTGCTTGTCGTCTGCTCATCCATGCGTTAGCTTTGGCTTGTTTGAAGAGTCAGGCCGCCCTTCTATCCTCCTATGACGCCGTCGGCAGTGACAAAACTGGGCCCCCACGGTCCAGTTCCTGGTCGGCGGATATCACAGGCTATAGGTTTGACAGGAATTCCTTCCACGATGTGGCGACCATTGTTTCAGTTGTTGAGTGCCCCTGGGCTCGGATGATCATTGCTGCCCTCTCAACCTGAGCCTGGTCCTCCGACTCTACGATATCAACAACGTCAAAACGCCCTAACGTAGCATAACTCTCCTTCCAATGGACCGCGGGGCATTCCTCCTTGATTTTGTGGGACACCCTTTCCGCCAGTGCCTTGAAGTCTTCCGGTGCTTCCATGGCCTGGGGTGAGACTTTGGTCAAAATAATGTAAGCAGCCATTCAAATCCTCCTTTCTGCCCGCTGGCACACCACTACTCCCATAGCCCCGGCTGCAATAACCGGACTGTTCGTGGTCTCCTGGATGAGAGTCTTCAAGCCATGCTCGTTTGACCGAGCCGGTTCTTATCTAGTCTGGTTTTATCCCGTCCCTGTTCCAGCGGTCCGCCGAATATCCGAAGCCTTATTCTTTTTCCATCTCTTTTACTTCCTCGACCCCTTCCGCCAGCCATTTATCCTCGTCGCCGGTAAGCAC
Source organism: Dehalococcoidia bacterium (assembly GCA_046538185.1). Taxonomy (GTDB): domain Bacteria; phylum Chloroflexota; class Dehalococcoidia; order GIF9; family AB-539-J10; genus RBG-13-51-36. The sequence goes on along the minus strand of JBKHJJ010000009.1, from coordinate 11,693 downwards.
CTGGAGCAATCTGGAGAATTCCCCCACGTGTTGCCGTTCCTCGTTGGCAACGTCGATCAGCACCTTCTTGGCCAGAGGATGATCGGTGGCATCGGCGTGGGCCATGTACAGGTGTATGGCTTCATGCTCTGCAGCGATGTTTAGCCTGATAGCTCTTATCAACTCTCCTTCCGTAAGCTTCCGGTCGGGGATTTTGCCGCTGAAGGGATTTACAAATTCTGGCATTGTCGCACCTCCTATCGTGTTAGATTTGCTGTTCAGATTGGCTCAAACTGGTCCTTGGAAGCCCCGCACACCGGGCAGACCCAGTCGTCGGGGATGTCTTCAAAGGCCGTACCCGGCTCTATCCCTCCGTCCGGGTCCCCCTGGTCAGGGTCATAGATATAGCCACATACCTGGCATTCGTACTTGCGCAATGGAGTATCCTCCTTTCCTGTTAGTCTGCAAATTGAACCCGGTCAGCTTGTAGTATCGGCCCCACGTCAGCTTGCAGAATCAGGCAAGCTTTATCTCCTTTGCTGACTTCCACAAGCCATGTATGTTACACAGGGCGGCAGCGTACAGGACACCCGGCTTGCTGGTCTTCATGGATGTGCTTGCCTCATGGTGGGTATAGACAGAGCTGGTGTCGGGCCCCTGAACGGATTCTCCGTGAGCACAGAATTCAAAGTGTGCTATTTGATAAGGAAACTTCTCTCCTTCGGGGTGGAAGTATATTGAAATCCATCGTATGTGATGCTCAGTCGTGTTGGGATGGGCTACTTCCTTGCCCAGAGTGGCCTTGACCGGGAACATCTCATCGGCCTTCACCTGATCCGGGCATTCGATCACCGGGACGTGTTTCTCCGTCTTCCAGTCAGCCGTCTGAAACAGTTCTCCAAATTCCTTCATTTTTCTCCCTCCTTTATGTTCTTATGTTTTGGTATTTAAGACTTCCTTTCCGCTTTGCCGGGTTCTCCAAGTAACCTCTCCAAATACGTTTTCAGGGCCACCGCATTGTTATGCTCGGTGTCTTTTGAGCCATAGAGTAGTGTCACATCTCCGCTCTTGGCGGCTTTCAGGATGGGTTTCCATGCTTCGGTCTTCCTGTCAAGCTCCTCGTAGTACCGGTGCTTGAATTCCGGCCATTGCTCAGGTTGGCCATGCAACCATCGCCGCAGCTCAGTACTGGGAGCGGCTTCCTTCAACCATCCATCGATCTTGAGCTCCTGCTTTTTCACACCCCGAGGCCACATACGGTCAACCAGGAACACCTTTCCCTTAGTCTGGTTCTCAACCTCATACACACGCCTGGTGTAGATCATGCTTCTTCATCAGCCTCCCAGGGCCACAATAATTGCCTTGTTGAACATGGGCAGATCCGACGGCCTGCGCGAAGTGATCAGGTTGCCGTCCCTGACCAGCTCTTCATCCGCCCAATCTGCTCCTGCGTTCTTCAAGTCTACGGCTATGGACGGCCATGAGGTCATTCGTTTGTTCTTGACGATTTCGGCCGAGATCAGTAGTTGCGGTCCGTGGCACACAGCGGCGATCAATTTACCGGCATCGTAAGCCTTTCTCACCAGATCGATCATGGGCTGGTGAAGACGCATCTTATCAGGGGCATATCCACCGGGCACAATAACGGCATCAAAGTCCTGTGAGCTAACCCCATCGGCAGCCGCGTCCGCGACGACTTCCGCCTTACGCCTCTTGCCGCGATATTTCGCTCCCTGTTTTGTGCCAACGATTGTGACCTCAGCGCCGGATTCCCTCATTGCCTGGAGAGGTGACGTAAGCTCATCATCCTCAAAGTCGGCTTCCACAAGTATGGCTATTTTCTTGCCTTCAAGCGACATCTCTGCAATCTCCTTTCCTGAGCTCCGATTAGCGAAATTCTTCAACCAGAGCCCTGGCCCGCGCCGGCTCAACTGCCTGCCTCACCAGTGGGCCCTTACGCAGGGCGGGCTGCCGTTCTTCGAACGCAACCCGGTCTTCCCGGTAGATTATGCCCAGGGGTATCCTTTCACCCCATTCCTCGGCCTTTGCTCTCACCTGCCGTTTATCGGTGGGGTCGTAGCCATCCTCATCCTGCAGCTTATAGACTCGTTCCCGGTACCACTGGAAGGTATTCTTGTGATTGAAGGATACACAGGGCTGCAATATGTCAATGAAAGAAAACCCCTTATGCTGGATGCCCTGCTGAATGATGGCAGAAAGGTGGTCAACATCGCCGGCGAAGGCGCGCGCCACAAAGCTGCCACCGCCGGTGATGGCAACGCCGACCGGGTTCAATGCCGAAATTGCACCTTCAGGCGTGGTGCTGGTAACGAAACCCTGGTCACTAGTGGGCGAGGCTTGACCCTTGGTCAGACCGTAGATCTGGTTGTCGTGCACCAGGTAGGTTATGTCGTGGTTGCGGCGCAGCGCATGAAGGAAGTGGTTGCCACCTTCGCCGTAACCGTCGCCGTCACCACCTATGGCTATGACAGTGAGTTCGGGGTTGGCGAGTTTCGCTCCGATTGCCACTGGCAGCGATCTTCCATGCAGGGAATTAAAGACGTTGGCTCTGGAGTAGTGCGGCAGCTTCCCAGCCTGGCCGATCCCGGAAACCATTAACACCTGGTGCGGCTTCAGGTTCAGCTCTACCAGCGCCTTGTTAACGGCCCGTAGAATACCGAAATTGCCGCATCCCGGGCACCAGGCAGGCTTCAGTCCGGCGAAGTCTTTCATAGTCACCATGGTGATATTTCTCCCTTCCTTACTCTTTCGGCTATGTACGTCGGTGTAAAGGGACGGCCGTCGTACTTCAGTATCTTTCCATTGACCTTTATCCCCGTTTCCGTACGTATAAGGCGGGCCAGTTGGCCGCTGGCATTTCCCTCCACTACGTAGCTGGCGTCCGCTTTGCCCAATGCATCCGCTACCTCTTTGGCCGGGAACGGCCACAGCTGGTTCAGTTGCAGCATAGCGACGGAAGTCCCTCCTTCATTCAGAATATCAACAGTCTCACGCACGGCTCCATACGTACTGCCCCAGTTGACAAGTATACTGTCCGGTTTATCGGCCCCATAGGTCAACGGCGCTTCAATCTCCCTCCGCAGACCGTTGTACTTGCGGAGGCGTTTTTCCACCTGGCTGGATCTTATCCCTGCATCCTCTACGAGGTGTCCCTCCTCGCCGTGTTCATCGGCATCCGTCACTACCAGGGCTTCACTCAAGCCGGGAAAAGCGCGGGGCGAGATTCCAGAATCTGTAAGCCTGTGTCTTCGGTAATCTTCCGGTTTAGTATTTGCGTTTGCCTCATACAAATCCCCCCGGTCTATCCTCACCTTTCGGAAATCAAGAACTGGGATAGTCTGGTAGGAAGTGGCAAGAAGATGGTCGGTTAGCAGAATCACCGGTATCTGGTACTTATCTGCGAGGTTGAAAGCTTTGACTGCCAGGTAGAAGGCATCTTCCACCGTTGATGGCGCCAGTACCGCGCGAGGGAAATCTCCGTGATGGGCATAGAGGACGAACTGGAGATCACCCTGTTCAGTTCGGGTGGGAAGACCGACCGCCGGCCCCGGCCGCTGCGCATCAACCATAACCACCGGAGTCTCGGTTAGTCCAGCCAACCCGAGTCCCTCAACCATAAGGCAAAAACCGCTTCCCGAGGTTGCGGTCATGGACCGTACACCGGCGTAGCTGGCACCGATTGCCATGTTTACCGCCGATATCTCATCTTCCGGCTGTATGATAACCAGGTCCATATCTTTGGCTTTGGATGCCATGTATTCCATTATTGAGCTGGCCGGGGTCATGGGATATGCAGCCATGAACTTACAACCCGCCGCAATGGCGCCCAGCGCCAGCGACTCGTGCCCGTTGAGCAACAATTTTCCTTCGTCGATCCCCGCCTTCAGACTGACATGAAACCCGCCGTGGAAGTTATCCTGCGCGTATTTGTGGCCGGCGTGGAGCGCTTTGGTGTTGGCCTCGCTGGCCGCGCTGCCGAAGGTCTCCTTTAACAGCACCTCGGCCGTATGCGGCTCATAACCAACCAGTCCCAGACAGGCTCCCAGAGCGACCGTATTGGCCATGAGTTTGTTGTCTGCCTCTTTCTCTGCCAGTTCACTCAACGGCACGCCCAGTAGCCCTTCGCCCTGCAGGTCCGGGGCCTTCTCCTGGTCGAAGATGACCATCCCTCCGTCAACCAGCTCCTTACGGTGTAAGTCAATGCTTTCCCGGTTAAGGGCCAGCAGTACATCCAGGGACTCGCTTATAGCCCCAACCTCGGCATCCTTGACCCGGATACGGAAAAAGTTGTGCCCACCTCTTATTCGAGACTCATAATCCTGGTCACTGTAAACATGATAGCCCCCACGAGCGAATATTCTGGAAAGGATGGACCCAATCGATTGTACTCCCTGACCTGCTTCACCGCCGACCATAAATTTTGCTTCGACCATACGTTCCTCCTTAAAGGCGCCCAACCCTTTCGCCGGGAAATGCCTGTGCGACCGTTTCGTAGTCCCCTGTCCTCATTCGCCATCCACCGGCGTCGGCATTCTCTGCCAGATGTCTGGTCTGGACCGCTTTGGGAATGGTAATCACCGGTCTCTTGTCGATGAGCCAGTTCAAGTATACTTGGGCCGGAGTCCTGCGGTATTTGCTGGCCAGGCGGGCAACGGTACCCGCACCTTTGCCTGAATATCCAAAGAGATGCCCGGTAGCAAACGGGCTATATGCGATAATGGTTATCTGTTCCTGTTCGGCAAATGGAAGGAGGTCTTTCTCTATTCCCCGCTCAAGTACGCTGTATTCCACCTGGTTGGAGACGATACGATATTTGACTAGCACCTGCTGTGCTTGCTGCAATTGTCCCACCGAGAAGTTGCTCACCCCGATAAACCGGATAATCTGTTCATCCACCAGTTGTTCCATTGCACGCATAGTGTCAGCAACGGGAACCTGTGTCGTGGGCCAATGCAGCTGATAAAGGTCGATGTAGTCCGTACCCAGCCGCCTCAAGCTGCCCCTTGCGGCTCGAAAGACATCGCTATAGGCGTAATGCTCCGGTTCCACCTTGCTGGCGATAAAAAGAGTGCTCCGGTCCATGTGCTTGATTGCCTGTCCGATAAGCTCCTCGGCCCGACCATCGCCATACATCTCGGCCGTATCGATATGGGTTAGTCCCCTTTCAATGCCGAAGCGCAGAGCCTCTGTGACCCTATTGTCGTCAACCTCAGCCGGAGCATATCTATCCGGCGGTGCTATGTTCCAGGTCCCCATTCCGATAGCCGGTATATCTACCTGCGTCCCGCCGAGCTTCTTGGTATCCATCTTCGACTCTTACGTTTATCCGAATAAGATCAGGAGCTGGATTCCTCCAAATCAATCAGTATCTGGTTTATTCCGTGTTCAAGCTCTGTTTGCGGGCTATAATTGATTGTCTTGCGGGCCAGGGAAATGTCGGCAAATTCCCGGCGTATGTCGCCTTCGGGCCATGGTTCGTGCTGAAGTTGAGCTTGTCTGCCAGTTACCTTCTCTATCTCTTTGACCAGCTCATTGATACTTGTTTCCCGTCCAGTGCCGACATTGAACACCTTACCAATGCTCTTATCGTTATCCGCTGCCAGAATGTGAGCGCGGACCACATCCTTTACATTAACGAAGTCCCGGGTCTGACTGCCATCGCCGTAGACGGTTACCGGGCGCCCCTCCAATATGGCCAAAGTGTAGTAGATGACTTCATCCAGGCTGGTATCCAGATTTTCCCTCGGCCCGTAGACATTGAAAGGCCGGAAACAAACGCAGGGGAGCTGATAGACGCCCGCGAATGCTGTACAGTAATGTTCGCCACAGAGTTTGCTGGCGCCGTACGGGGTCATGGGGATGGGCAGGTCTGCCTCCGTCAGGGGCAGCCTTTCGGGCTCACCGTACACGGCCGATGAGGATGTATAGATGAGTCTCCTGACACCGGCTCCCCTGGCCGCAGCCAGCACATTATAGGTGCCCAGCGTATTGGAACGAAAGTCGAGGTGGGGATTCTCGATTGAATTCCGGGTTGACGGCTGTGCCGCCATGTGAAAGACAAGGTCGATTCCCATCATAGCATCCTGCAGGCTGCCCAGGTCGGCTATGTCCATCTTGATGAACTCAGCTTCAGCCGGTAGGTTCTCTTCCTTGCCCGTAGATAGATCATCGATCACTACGACCTGCTTGTCAAGGTCGAGAACCTCCTTGCACAAATGCGAGCCAATAAAGCCGGCTGCGCCGGTTATCATGACTCGGTCATAGTCATCAAGCATTCGTACTCCCTAAATCTAGTCGCCGGTTGAAAGTGAGGATGTGCGCTCTACGTATTGAGTCCGATTATTTCACAACGGAATTGTGGCGGGTATCCGTAATCATACGCAATATACCTAGCATTATGGATGATTCGTCGTACTTGCAACCAATATGGCAGAACTTCATTGTCCTATATACGTTGGAGCCTCCAAATTCAGTAAGCCTACGGATGGCGTTTTTCCGACGGGCCCGGTTATACTTGCGTGCCTGCGTAAGCATTTGGAGTGCTTGACTGCGCCCCCCGCGGTTATGATATATTCGGGAATTCGTTCAGGTAAAGGGCGTTTCCCGTGGTGCCGATGAATAGGCAATGGGTCATATCAGACGAGAGGGACTTCGCGATGAACATTCACCGGGCTGAGTCCGTGATGCTCCGCCATTTTGGGCTGGGGGGAGATGGCTTTCTTGCTGAGGTGCTGAGCGGACTTCGGAAACCACAAAAAGAACTGCCAACGAAGTACCTGTACGATGAACGGGGCTCCCGGTTGTTTGAACACATCTGCGCGCTGGACGAATACTATATCCCCCGTACTGAGGCCTCAATTATGCAAGCCCACATTGAGGAGATGGTTGAGCTGATTGGGTCTTGCGCACTTCTCGTTGAATACGGAAGCGGGAATTGCAGAAAGGTGCGTAGTTTGCTGGATAACCTCCGTGACCCGGTGGCCTATTTGCCCGTTGATATTTCCCGGGAACAACTAGCACATGTAGCCCGGGACCTGGCACTGGATTATCCTGCACTGGAAGTTCTGCCTGTTTGCGCCGACTATATGAGTGACTTCACGCTTCCTAAGCCTCAGAGAGACTTCAACCAGGTAGTCGTGTATTTCCCCGGGTCAACGATTGGCAACTTTAGCCCAATTGCTGCAGAGCAATTTCTTCGACATATCGCCGCAGTATGTGGCTCGGGCGGTGCACTGCTGATAGGGATAGACCTTAAGAAGGATGATAATGTGCTACACCGGGCCTACAATGACAGCGAGGGCGTAACAGCTGCGTTCAATCTTAATCTGCTACAGCGAATCAATCATGAACTAGAAGGTGACTTCCAGATCGATTGGTTTGAGCATTGTGCCTTCTATAATCGCGGCGAAGGCCGTGTCGAGATGCATCTGGTAAGCCGCAGAGAACAGGATGTGCACCTGGATAATACCACCATTCATTTCGCCGAAGGCGAGACCATATGGACAGAGAGTTCTTATAAGTTCGACCTCGGTGAGTTTGCACAGCTGGCTGCTTCAGCAGGATTCAAGGTGCAGCAGGTGTGGACTGACGAGCGCCGATGGTTCAGCGTCGAATACCTGATGGCCACAGGGAAATGAACCGCATATCAGAAGCGGCAGAAAGCATAGAAACAATAGGGATTACCCCTGCCGCGGACAGAACGTTCAACCTGCCCAGGCGAAGTTCGAAAAGCGCGATCTAGTCACTTGCAGGGCATGAGCCTCATGGTGTTTTTTTCTTCCAGTACCTGTGTCAGTGCCGACAGGGTGTCTTTGATGTCCTCCTCTGTCGTATAACGAGACAGTGAGAACCTGACCGAACAGTGCGCCTCTTGTTCGGTCCTCCCCATGGCAATAAGCACATGGGTGGGTTCCGGGGACCCTGACTTACATGCGGAACCTGAGGACAGAGACACGCCGTGCCGGTCCAGGGCGATGACGATTGATTCACCGCGCAGCCCGGGGAGGGTTAGATTGAGAGTATTCGGTAACCTGTGCTCCGGATGTCCGTTCAAGCTGGCATCCGGTATCAGGTTCCTGATTCCCCGTTCCAATTGATCCCGCAAGGCAGACAGCGTACGGGAATCTTGGAGAGCATGTGTCACCAGTTCTGCTGCTTTGCCGAGGCCAACGATAGCGGGTAGGTTCTCCGTACCCGCTCGCACGCCGCTTTCCTGCTTGCCACCGTGGATAAGTGGCTCAAGCTGGATTCCTTTCTTGACGTACAGGGCTCCGATACCCTTCGGGCCATGAAATTTGTGGCCGGAGAGGCTGAGCATATCTACGTCAAGCTCCTGTACGTCCACCTTAATCTTTCCGACTGTCTGGACCGCATCTGTGTGGAATAGTACCCCGCTTTCATGGGCGATAGCGCAAAGTTCCTTAATTGGCAGGATCGTCCCCATCTCATTGTTGGCCATCATAATAGAAACGAGGATAGTATCCCGCGTGATAGCGTCCCTCAGCCGCTCAGGAGCCAGCCAGCCATTTTCATCTATGCTAAGGTAGGTGATCCTGTAGCCAAGGCTGTTTAGGAACCTGCAGGTATTGATTACTGCCGGATGCTCTATGGCGGTGGTAATGATGTGGTTTCCGCTATCCCGCATGGCAAATGCCACCCCTTTGAGGGCCAGATTGTCTGCCTCAGATCCGCCGCCGGTGAAGACGATTCTCCGCGGCTGTGCATTTATTGACCTCGCTACCTCGCGTCGGGCTTTCTCTATGGCCTCTCGGGCGTTCCGCCCTGCGTCGTGAATACTGGATGGGTTACCGTAAGCCGTGCTCAGATATGGAGCCATGGCCTCTCGCACAGCATCGGCCATTTGAGTGGTAGCATTATTGTCGAGGTATATATGTTTCTTGGGACTGGCTGTCAACGTCCCGGGAACTGGTAACCCCAAATCGCAAGATGACGGGGTCATACCCGTTGCGCAGTACTCCTCGGTGCCGGACTCGACCTTTTCCACATCGCAAAGGAGCGCCTTATAGACCGGGAAGCCGGAAATCCTGTCGTAGTTGTTGAGGTCGGTGAGTTCATTGACATTCCAATCTTGCCATGCCTTTGGTCCCACCGGCGTACCCCCGCCGAACATGCATTCAATGGCCCCCTTCGTAATATCAGCCGTGACTCTGGCTCTGAAGGTAACGCTGCCCCTAGGAGTGGTTACACGTACCAGGTCCCCACTGCTGATCCCTCGCTCTTCAGCATCCTCAATATTGATCTCTGCCAGGGGCTCGGGATTGTCCTTTACCAGCCCTTCGATACCATGATGTTGTGATCTGAAGTCGGTTTGAGGCCGGGCACCGGAGTTGAACACCAGCGGATACCGTTTGGCTGCTTCAGGATTACCCAGTGGGCCTTCGGCAGGCTCAACATATTTGGGAAGGGGTTCATAGCCATATTCTTCGAGAATGGTGGACCATATTTCAAATTTGCCCGTCGGGGTCTCGAACCCCGGTTTGTTGTCTTTTCGCAAGGCGCCCTTCTGCCATTTCTTGTATTCCATCATGGGTGTCGGGACCCTTACCCATCCGCCAGCTGCCTTCACGCCCTCAAGTGTATAGCCGGAGCCTTCAAGAGCAAAGCGGACCAGCTCCTCCTCAGTCTGCGGAAATAAGTCACCGTAACCGAGATGCGCGGCGAGTCCGGCCATAATGAGATAATCGTTACGCGCTTCTCCCACAGGCTCGATAATTCTCTCCCGCAAGCGGAACATTGGGCCGTAGACCATGTAAGAATAGCTTTCAAACATGGTTGTGGCGGGTAGCACGATATCGGCATAGGCAGCGTCGGCGGTAAACTGGCGGTCAATGCACACCAGAAAATCGAGTTTGGAAAGCACTTCTCGCCAGAGAGAGGATTGCGGCCAGGAAGTAAGCAGGGAAGCACCCTGGATGAGCAGCCCACGAATCGCGTATGGCTCTCCCTGCAACACTGAATTCACCAGAGCTATACCGTGTGACTCCTCACGATAGTTGCTGTAGACCGGGAACTCGTTGCGGCCAATGGCTAGACCGAGGTTCGGGTTTTCCTGATTACAGGAACGGTTTATGGGGAAGCTGCTGTCCAGCATGCTTAGCCCGATACCTCCCGGTACATCCAGCTGGCCAGCCAGGGCGAATACGGTTAAAGCAGCCCGGGCAGACTGGACCCCGCTGTTAGAATACTCCAGCCCGGTGTACATAAGCAGTGCGGCACCGTTGGCGTTGCATATACGACGACTGAGGTCTCGTATAGTCTCTTCCGGTACTCCGGTGATGGCCGACGCTGCTTCGGGGTGGAAGTGCTGCACATAGGTCTGCAGCGCCTCGAAGCCGTAACACCAGTTCTCAGCGAAGTCCACGTCATACAGGTCTTCGTCGATCATCACTTCAATCATGCCGAGCGCCAGGGCTCCGTCAGTACCCGGTCGTATTGGGACCCACTGTGCGTTAGTCCTGATAGCAGTCTCTGTACGGCGGGGGTCGATAATCACCACCTCAGCACCACGCCGGGCGGCGTTCTCCAGACGGTACATATCCACGGGTGGTGAATCGGTAGCCGGATTGGTGCCCCACACTATCACCATCTCCGCGTTTTCTATGTCCGTGAACATATTGGTCTGCATCCGCCCCATGGTCACGTGTGGGGCTATCATGTGAAGCGACACGTAACAAAGGGCTCCCACCCCCGTACTGTTAGGTGAGCCGAATGGGAACAAAACGTTGGATGCGGATGAGACCTCGACCCCCTTGGGTTGGAACATATCACATAGTGACTGTTCCTGAGCACCTCGCCCGGTATATATTGCTACTGCTTCCGGCCCCGCCTCCTGTTTTATCCTGTTAAGGTTGTTTACAATGATGTCATATGCTTCATCCCACGAGATACGTTCAAACTGATAAGACCCTTTAGGGCCTGCCCGTCGGAGTGGATGTTTGATACGGTGTTCGGAATAAACGATCTCCGGAGCGTGCTCTCCTCGCCGGCAAATCATGCCCAGGGTATGGCTGGTATCCGGTTTGATGTCTGCCAGCCTGCCGTGATCCAGGCCCACTTCTACCCAGCAGCCGGCCGGGCATATCCCGCAGAGACCCTTGGTCCATTTGAGCTTGGTGTGCGACATCTTCTCTAAGGCCCTAACAGTCCTTCTACTCAAGCCAGCAGACATACCTGCCAGCAATGCTGAGGACTAGCAGGGTAGAGTTGCGTGTCCATTGGTCTTCGGCAGGACGTCTGATTCGTATTCGTTGAGTTCACGCGGTTATTCGTTTTTTTTCAGGGGGCAGCTAACCGACTTCCAGGCACTGAATCCTCCCAGAACAACCGTCAGGTTCTGCCAGCCCTCTCTCTTCAGCAGGCTCGCCGCTACCATAGAACGCAATCCGCTACCACAGAAGATGAAGATAGGGCGGCCTTTGGGGATCTCGCGACTGCGCTCCGGAATCTGGGTAAGATGAATATGGTGGGCGCCGGGAATCTCGCCATCGTGTTCAAGTTCTTTGTCGCTGCGAACATCAAGGACCCAGGTGTCGTCACCAGTGTCCAGTCGGTGACAGAGTTCAGGCACAGTGACGGTTGCCACCGATTCGGTGTCCAGGCCAGCCCGGTGCCAGGCCAGAACGCCCCCACCGGCCAGATAGCCCTCTATCCGGTCGTAGCCCATTCTTCTTAGC
>JBKHJJ010000110.1:0-4346 GCA_046538185.1 Dehalococcoidia bacterium | reverse complement strand
TGCCCTCGAGGCTTTTCAGCCCACCGTCTGCTTGCCATGGATTCTCTTTAGGCAAGTCAGCTCGGAGAGAGCTAATAACTGGTTTAGGATTGTAGCAGGGACTTGTCAGTGTGTCAAATGCAGGTATATCCGAGCAGCCGCACAATCAATTGCCAGATAAGAGAGACGATTATGCTTCTTCTCTATCCTCACCCGGCGGAGCCTCTGCAGGGGCTCCGCCTTCTTCAACCACTTCCTCCACTTCAACTGCTTTCTCCGCCTCTCTTTCCGCCTTTTCCGCGGGCCGGTAGCTGATCTTCGCCACAACCAACTCGGGGTCGTTAAGGACAGCGACACCATCACCCAGAACAATATCCTTGACCCTTATCGCTTGCCCCGGCTGGACGAGGGACCTGACGTCCACTTCCAGACTATCGGGGATCTTTGCCGGCAGGCATTCGACAGCCAGAGTCCCGAGTTCATGCTCCAGCATATTATCCTTAGACTTCAGGGCTGGTGCCTCGCCGACCAAGGTGACAGGAATCTCCAGCCTTATCTTCTCCTCCATCTTCACCTGATAGAAGTCTACGTGGAGCAATTGCCCTTTCCGCCAATCTCTGTCGAATTCGCGAACCACAGCAGTCCTCGGCCTCTTATCCTTACCTACCTTGAGGCTAACAAGCCCAGTATGCCCGGCTTGAGCCAGCACCCGCTCCAGTTCATCAGTGTCGCACTGCAATGCAAGAGAATCGACACCATGCCCGAAAAGATGCACGGGAGTGATTCCCTGACGGCGCAGATGCTTAACTTTCTTACCGAGAATCTCCCGCTTGTTAACGTGTAACTCTATTTTGTCCATTTTGTTTTGCCAATCATACCAGACAAGGCCTCTCCGGGCAAGCAGGCGGGGGGCAATTCATCTGTGCGTTGGCTCGAAAAACTTGCGCTCAGATGCAGCGACTATGACCCGCACAAGTATTCCAAAGCTCGCTCCAGGTCTACGGGTAGCGGCGAGGAAAATTCCTGGTATTGCTTAGTTGATGGCAGGCTAAAGCCAAGGCGATAGGCATGAACAAATTGCCTCTTGAGAGGAAACGATTTAACTCCATAGATAGGATCCCCGACCACAGGATAGCCGATGGCGGCGAGATGAACCCTGATTTGGTGGGTACGCCCTGTCACGGGGGTTACTTCGATCAGGCTGTAGCCATCCAGATATTCGCGGACTCGGTATTGAGTGCTGGCCTCTTTTCCCGCTTCCACTATTGCCATTCTCCGTCTATTATGAGGGTCTCGCCCGATAGTTGCTTCAATTGTCCCCCGCTCAGGGGATAGCCTCCCCTTAACGAGGACAAGGTAGCCTTTAGTCACGGTGCGGCTCTTGAACTGTGCAACCAGATGTTCACGGGCAAACTCATTTTTGGTGACGACTATGAGCCCCGACGTATCTTTATCCAGTCTGTGCACTATGCCCGGGCGTATCGACTCGTTGCTCATAGCCAGGCCGGGACAGTGAGCCAGCACGGCGTTGACCAGAGTACGGCTGGGGTGCCCCGGGGCAGGATGAACCGTTAGTCCAGCCGGTTTATCTATTACTAGTATGTCTTCGTCCTCGTAAACAATTACTAGAGGGATCGATTCAGGCAAAGGACGGGCAGGCAAGGAAGGAAGCTCGACTGTTACCCTGTCGGTCCTGTCCAGTCTGTGGCTTGGCTTTGCACTCTGCCCATTCACCAGAATACTACCTTGGATAATCAATTTCTGTAAATAGGCCCTCGAGAGCTCTGGAAAAATCTGGGCCAAGTACCTGTCAAGGCGGATGTTGGAAACAGGTGAATCAAACTGAAATGATCTAGTGTTGGGGCTAGCTGCTTTGTTCATATGCTTTGCTAAACATGCCCCACTTATGAAAGAAGTAGATGAGCGCAAAGATGCCCACGGTTATGGCTGCGTCAGCGACATTAAAGGCAGGCCAGGAAAAGAGTTCCCGAAAATGAATGTCGATGAAATCGACTACGTAGCCAAGACGGATACGGTCTATTAGATTTCCCAACTGACCACCCAAGATGAAAGCAGCAGATAAGTTGCCCAGGGGTGCAGCTGGAGGGAAATGAAGAACAAACAGTAAGATAACCAGCGAGCCCGCTATCCCCAGAGCGATCAATGGTACTGTTTGGTTGGGAAGCAAACCGAAAACGGCACCAGTATTTTCGACGTAAACCAGGTCCAGAAAGCCCGGTAGTAGCTCTATTCCAGGGTTAATTTGGACCCAATTGATGCTGACCCACAGCTTACTCAGCTGGTCGACAAGAACCACCAGAGCAACGCCAACGAGAAACAACCTTAGTTTCGCTGTGCTTGCCCGGAAAAACCTGCGATTTATCTTCACCCACAAAATCTGTTTTCGGTGCGCCCGATTCTACTTAGGGGGCCATTCTCCCCTTGCAGCCTTCGCCCGACTGGCTTTACAACTGAGGCATAAGCTTGCGTGAGGCATGGCTTCAAGCCGAGCTCGCTCTATAAGTTTGCCACACGAATCGCACAACCCGTAAGTGCCGGCTTCATATTTTTGCAGGGCGTGCTCCACATCGTTAAGGGACTCCGAAAGCCTCTGCTCTAGCATCAGCCTTTTCTCCAGTTCAGAGGCTTCATCGGCTCCTTCCTCTCGTTTGCCGAATGGGCTACCTTCCCTTCTCTCTGCCGATGGTTGACCGCTGCTCCTCAACTGTTCCAGCTTTTCTAGCAGCTCTGCCCTTTCCTTCTTCAATCTTTCGTAAAGCTCAACAGACTCTATCACTTCTGGGCCTCCCTATGATGTACGACTATTCTACACAGAATCACACGAACTACGCGAGATTTCCGGCTCTGCTAGGAGACGAGGGGCTCACTGAATATTCTCCTTATTTCGGGGTGTAAGGAGTCACCCAGCCCTTTGACGGACTCATATCGAGTTCTGTCAAGTTCCGTCTGCCTTTCTTCAAACTCAATTTTGGAATAAAGTTTCTCAGGATGCAAGTAGATATCATCGACATATCTTATCGCCTTCGGCACTTTGAAGCCCGTAGGAGAATCTATCCAATCTTCCAACCCCCCCCTCAATAGCGAATCAAGTACTGCCATGGTAGATTCCAGTCTTATATCTTTGTGGCGTTCTCCTTCCCCTATCCCACCAGTATTCACCAGATAGTAATTCAGATGAGGAATGCCCTTTACTATCTCATAGAATGTGTTGGCATGCTCGGCCAGGTTGCCAGCGACAAAGGGGTCGTAGAAAAACTCGCTCCTAATTTTCCCTGCCATTGTCGGGTCACCAGCCGAGGATTCCATTGCCTGTCCCAGAACCATCAAGGCTACTGCTTGCTCCCGGGTAATCTTCGATATTGCCGGAATTACCGGTCCCCTGGTGATCAGAATCAAATTGTCAATCCTATCCACGTCGATGTAGGAGCTGGCATGCATGAAATCCCTCCTCAATATCACTGCTCTGCCATTAGACGTCCTCTCGAAATTATAGAAGTCAAAATCTCCGTCTTCAGTTACGTGAACATTTTCACAGATAGTCTCCGGTTTCAATAGCCCGTAGTATATTTCGATCTGTTCTCCGGGGTTCACATTTTCTGTCTTTACAAATACTCCCCCGGCCTCGAAGCCGTGAAAGGAGCCGTCAGGCATAAGAGTCCCGCCGTCATCCTGAACAAGCCAGGATTTCTCTTTTTCCTTTCTGGCCAAGATCTTGCAGGTAGTGGTAGTCTTTCCATTGGCGCTTAACGCCGTAAGCAACGTTCTTGTCACCCGATAGTCCCCGTGTACCGACTGAAGATAATCCTCCCTACAGCCAGTATGCAGGAAGATGCCTCCTCTTCTGGTCTTAGCCACCCAATCCTCAGCGGCGAAGACCCCCTTCTTGTACTCACCTATATAGTTCGCATTTCTGACTACTTTGACAAATCTCCCGTCGTCCAGCATAGCCAATCTGATAGTTATATCCTTCTCAGGCAACCGCTTTGAACGGTTGGTATCAAAAGCCTCGTCAGCGAAGAATAGGATGTAATAAGTTGGCTTCTTGACTTCTCCTTTCGGGGCCATGAAGAGGTTCTTGCCTGCGAGGGCAAGATGCACAAAGCGCTCAGGGACAATCAACCTGACGGTAGTGCTGCTATTCTCATTACCAACAACCCTATCAATGGAGATAAGTCTCTCCTCGCCCAAAGCCTTTTCACACTGAGCCAACAGCTTCAACTCATCCTGGCCAAAGGGATGGTCAACGCTATTCCTGGTAAACGCCGCTGATCTCGAGGTCGGCTCACTCTGGGCGACGAAGTTTCCGTACGTCGTTTTCGTAACGCCCGGCTCCCTTTCCACAAGCT
>JBKHJJ010000008.1:0-20797 GCA_046538185.1 Dehalococcoidia bacterium | reverse complement strand
GCTTCGCTGAAGAAGAACTCGAGGCCGTGAGGGGTTGATGGTTGGGGCACCCGGCGGTCTGACCTGCGCCAGCGCGGCATCTCACCAAACTTGTCCTGCTACTATCGCTGTTTTTCCACATGGTGGCATCGGTTACGGTGGCGCGTGACAGTGTCAGCACAAATTGCGAAGTTGTGAACTTCCGGCACTATTTGCTACCATAGCCGTTTGTGGCGCATTCGTCTAGAGGCCTAGGACACCTCCCTCTCAAGGAGGAGATCACCGGTTCGAATCCGGTATGCGCTACCAAACATCACTTTGGCGAAACGGATCTGCCCTTTTCGTAATTCACATTAACAAGGTTAGCACTAAGTTTCGATCACCGAGGGCTTCCAGTTCCTGGCAGCCGCCAATAGGCTGCGCGTGGGCTCATGCGCGGAACTGATCACAGGCACTATAAGGGTGTAATTTCCTTATATTCAGTAGGTTTACGGATAGTCCTCCATCAAAGTGTGTCCTATCATACTTCACATCTAGGGTTGATTTAGCGCACCTAAACCCCCCAAAAAATGAACAGGGCTGAATGGTTCCCATCCAGCCCTGTTCCCTCCCGGTGGCATGTCGGTCTTTTGCCAAACAACATAATTCCGATTCCTTGTTGCCTCAGAATAAATAGCTCCCTACATTACGCCTTGCTAGAAGCTGGCGTCATTGCCCTCATCTCTGCAAGAGTCGCGTGGTGCAGGGATCCTCCTTTACAAAATGTCCCGGCTAGTCCGATTTGCTTATGCGGAGTTAAGCTTTCTGACGGGACCGCGTATTTGACTGCATGGGTCTTCACGGCGAATACAAACAACGTCCCGGGGAGAATACTTCCGGCTCGAGAAATGGACGCCGGCCTTTATGATAAGCTGACATCATACACGTAATTTCGTTATATACAGTAGACGAAAGAACTGCCTCGCGCCAAAGTCCCTGGCATATTTGATGAATTATAATGGAACCGGGACAAATGTATGAACAAAGGTAATCCCCGAGATGAATATGAAATCCGGCTTGCTGGTTTGTACGAGGAGTACTACGACAAGATTGCACGTTATGCTTATGTTCGTATCGGCAACAGAGAAGAAGCTGAAGACATTGCCGGTGAGGTTTTTTTGAAAGCGCTCAAGGCTTTAGACTCTTATCGAGACCGGGGCGTTCCGATGCAAGTGTGGCTGTTCCGCATTGCACATAACCTGGCTGTGGACCATCTGAGGAAGATGGCTAAGCGCACTACGGCACCCATTGAGTCAGTGGAATTACTGGGAAACGATGATCCGGCGGATACTTCCGAAAAGAGCCTGGAGTTTGAGCGGGTCGCCGAGGCTATGAAGCAGCTCACCGTAGAACAAAGAGAGGTCATATCTCTGCGTTTCTTCGGAGGACTCACTGCCAAGGAAGTCGGTGATACTTTGGGCAAGGCTGACGGGGCAGTGCGCGAGATGCAGAGAGCAGCTATAGAGAAACTGCGTGCGATTATGGGAGTGCAGCGATCATGAACGAAGATTTTGACCGTATACTGGATGAATGTGTAGACCGCATTAACGGCGGGGATACTCTGGCAGACTGTCTGTCCGATTACCCGGCATATTCAGAAAAGCTAAGACCTTTGCTCCAGTCTATGCATGATGTTCAAAAGGTCTACGCTTTTACGCCATCTGCTGACAGCAAGAGAGCAGCCAGACAAGAGCTACACGCAGCTCTGGGTAAACGGACCCGTTGTGTAACAGCAGCTTCGCCACTCCTCAGGCTGATTTCCCGTCGTGCATTTTGGGCAACAGTCGCACTGCTGGTTCTGGCTATCGTCGGCAGCCTGGTGGTACGATCTGCATTCAACGCGCGGGCGCTGGTAGCCAGCCCTGACGGCAATTTTGCTTTCCTCATCAGCGACGAGCCCAATGATGTCAATGACTTCGAGTATCTTGACGTCACAATTTCGAGAGTGAGGATGCAGACATTGGGTTCAGACAAATGGTTAGAGTTTACGCCGAATGTAGAAACCGTGGACCTCACCGGGCTTCAGGGACAACAGTTCCAAGAAATTTGGCGGGGGCATGTCCCGGCAGGACAGTATGTACGTGTACGTATTTATGTGAGCGAAGTCAAGGGCAAGCTCGAGTCGACAGGGCAGACTACGGATCTGAATGTGCCGGGCGGCATAGTACATATGCTTATCCCGTTCGAAGTTACGGCTGACATGATTACCATCTATACTTTCGATATTACCGTGGTGGCAACGGGCGACGATGGTACGTACATGCTCAAGCTCCAGCTCAGTGATAGTGGAGCCCGACAGGAGGCGAAGCTGCTCGGCTAAGAGCATGGACACGAGAAATTGTTTTGCGGCTATCACAAGCCTGCCTATCACACCATTAATGAATTTAATGAATTGCACCTGACGTTTTTTCAGACTTTTCGTTATACAAAGTATCAAGGCCGAGAATACTATAGGAGCATAAAGGAGGACAAAGATGAAAAAGTACGGAGCTATCTTAGTAAGCCTATTGCTGGTGGCATTGCTGATGGCAGGTTGCGCCAGTTTGCCCGGGGGAACTTCACCCCAGGAGGACGGGTACATGCGGCTTCTGTTGAGCGATGATGACGATGAGGATACCGCCATCGGGCTGTTTTCTTCGGTAAATGTCACTATCTGCGGAATTGCTTTTCAGCCCAGTGGATCTGATGATTGGATTGAGCCGGAGGATTTTGAGCCCGTGACCGTCGATCTGCTGGATCTTGTTGGGAAGAATGCTACTGCAATCTGGGAAGGATACATTGAGCCAGGTGTTTACAGCAAGGTTCGCATCTACGTGTGTGGGGCTACGGTAACTCTAACCAAAGGTATTCATATCGATATTCCGATTCCTCCGGACGGAATCGTGATCACAATTCCGATACCTTTTGTGGTCAAGACAGCGGGACCGACCGTGAATTTTGTCTTTGACATCACCATCGAAGTCGACGATGGCCAGTACCGGATAGTGCCACGAGAGAGTGAAAGCGGGCCAGATCAGGAATATCGCGAGATAGCCGAGGACCTGTCGGACGAAGAAATCGAGTTCAAGGGAACCATCCTGGCAATAGCCGATGACATCTGGACAGTAAGCCTGGGAGATGTGGAATGGTTTGTCAACGTTACCGGGGCTGAAATTGGAGGTACGCCCGCAATAGGACTTATGGCCGAGATCGAGGGCACAATTGATGAAGACGGCATTATCGTGGCTGTGGAAATTGAGCTTGTGAACGGTGAATGAACACTGGTATCTACAGTGTGATGCGCAGCTTGTGCACAGAGGAAGAATGACATTACCGGCCAAGCAGGCACCTTAGCAGATCACCGAAACACCTGAACCTCCTGGCAATAGAACAGGGCTGAATGGGAACCATTCAGCCCTGTTGCCTCCCGGTGGCATGTCGGTCTCTTGCTAAACAACATAATTCCGATTCCGTGCTACTCAAAACAGGCAGCTTCCTGTATCACATCTGGCCAGAAGCTGACATCATCCCTCATCCCTTTCTTGTTGCTACAGGTTCTACCCGCCCTGCTGTCCTCGTCGTGGCTACGTTCGCTTGAAACTATAGTTAAAGAATCTTGAGAAAACGCTTCTGACTGCCTCATAGCCGAGAACCGCAGCTTCGGATGCCAGCCAGCCTTTCGTGCCGTCTGACGGTATACTCTATCCAGCTCCTGGGGTTATAATTAAGTCACTATATGGCCACAAGAACTCAGCCTTCTTAGTTCAAAGAGTCGCAGTATGAAGATGATATCTGATGGGAGGAGGCGCCAGTACCTGACGAGGATTATGATCCTTTTGACTACCGCAGCCCTGGTTGTGTGCATGACCGGATGTTTCACTCCCTTTCGTACGTACTACAGACTCACCATCTCCAGCACGCCTGGAGGCTATGTAAGTGACCCCGGCGAAGGGGCTTTTACCTATTGGGAAGGGACAGCGGTCAACCTGGTGGCCGAGCCGCATGCGGGCTGCGGCTTTGCTAACTGGACCGGGAATGTCAGCACAATCGCCAATGTCGAAGCTGCCACAACCACCATCACCATGAACGACAACTACGCAATTACTGCCAAATTCGAGGCTCAGTTTATGATATCAGCGGGGAGCGATTACACGGTGGGGCTTAGACACGATGGCACCGTCATTGCCGCGGGGGAAAATTGCTGCGGGCAATGCGACGTCGCTGACTGGACAGACATCGTTCAAGTCGCTGCAGGCTGCTATCACACGGTCGGGCTTAAGCCCGATGGCGCCGTCGTTGCCGTGGGGTTGAACTCCTATGGACAGCGCAATGTCGGCGACTGGACAGGCATCACCCAAGTCTGCGCAGAAGGCCATCACACGGTGGGGCTGAAGACCGATGGCAGAGTGGTCGCTGTGGGAGACAACTCCTTCGGGCAGTGCAATGTGAGTGAATGGACCAACATCGCGCAGGTGGCCACAGGGTACCTTCATAGTGTGGGACTCAGGTCTGACGGCACAGTGGTCGCCGTGGGAAATAACGAGCATGGGCAGTGCAATGTGGGTGGGTGGGCAGGAATAGTGCAGGTGGCCGCAGGGCATGACCATACAGTGGGACTCAAGAAGAACGGTACCGTGGTCGCTGTGGGAGACAACTCCTTGGGGCAGTGCGATGTCGGTGACTGGGCAGACATTGTGCAGGTATCTGGCGGCGGATATCATACGATGGGGCTTGAATATCATGGCACCGTGGTTGCCGTGGGGCACGACCTCTCCGGACAGTGCGATGTCGATGGTTGGATAGGTATTCTTCAGGTCGCTGCAGGCTGGTATCACACAGTCGGGCTTAAGCCCGATGGCACAGTCGTTGCTGTGGGACGAGACGGCGAGGGACAGTGCAACGTCAGCGAGTGGGACCTGAATTGAGGTTTCGGCAGCATTGGGAGGGATCTTGCCAGTCTAGCAGACAGTCCTCTATCGTCAAGACTCAAACTGCTCCGAGACTGTTAGCCGGATGTCAAAAAGGGTATGCCATTACGATTGGACGATGGACTCGCTTCCGTCGGTAGATGCGCGTACTCTGCTTCTTGCCTCAGCTCTACCAAAGAGATTTCTCAGATTTGGAAGTCAAAGGAGTGTTTATCCCTGCCAAACAGATGCGGCTAGCATCTTAGTACGTATTCTTGCCCTCTGGCTAATCGTCTTGATGGCCTTGTTGCCTGCCCTGCTGCATGCTAAACTTTGCTGACAAACACATGAGAAAACGCGTTTTCTCCGGGGCGCGACCCACAGGCCGACAGCATATCGGTAACTACCTGGGAGCAGTTCAAAACTACGTCGCCCTTCAAGATGAATACGACTGCGTCTATTGCGTAGTGGATATTCATGCTCTTACGACTCTGGAGAACACTCAATCCCTGCGGGAAGACATCTACGAAATGGTACTTGACTGGCTGGCGGCCGGCATGGACCCCCACAAGGCCATAATCTTCGTCCAGTCTCATGTTCCTCAGGTAGAGGAGCTTCATACCCTGTTCAGCATGGTGACCCCTCTTAGCTGGTTACTACGGGTTCCGACATTTAAGGAAAAGGTCAAGATGCAGCCACATAATGTCAATTATGGACTGGTGGGCTATCCGGTCCTCATGACGGCCGATATCGCGCTTTACAAGGGAGAGGTCGTTCCTGTGGGCGAGGATCAGCTTCCTCATCTTGAACTGGCCCGTGAGATAGTGCGGAGGTTCAATTCCCTTTTCGGATTCGTATTCCCCGAGCCACAGGCAAAGCTTACAGAGTTCCCTCTGGTCCTGGGCCTGGATGGGGTACAGAAGATGAGCAAAAGTTGCGACAACCACATTGAAATAGCTGCGTCTCCTCAACAAATCTACGAACGGGTGATGGCCGCCTTTACGGACCCGGCACGGAGGTACCGCTCTGACCCCGGACATCCTGAAGCATGCAATGTCTTCCGGCTCCACAATTTTTTCACCCCGGCCCGAGTGGAGGAAATTGCTTCGCAGTGTCTCAGCGCTGCCATCGGCTGCGTGGACTGCAAGAAGATACTGGTCCAGAGCATCAGCTCGAGCCTGGAGCCTTTCCGTGAAAGGCGGGCCGAATTGGCCGCCAGGCCCGGTTATGTCGCCCAGGTCCTTGCCGATGGGGCTAATCGCGCGGAAGCTATTGCAGAAGAGACCATGAGAGAGGTGAAGGAGAAGATGAAGCTTCTACAGCGTTCAGACCTGGAGCTATCCAAGTAGTGCGCGGCCATCACGTCAAACAAGTTCTTGTTCGGCAGGCAATTTCAATGGTCCAACAATACCGGTAACTGTGATTTCCCACATTCTGCGGATTTGAACACAGCATGACTAGCAGACGGAGAAGAAGACAATCCGAACGCAGGCTGGAGAAGGCCAGCAGGCGCACTCCGATCACGATTTGGACCATCGTCATCATTGCCCTGGTCGTTGTTGCGGTTGGGCTGAGCCGCACCTGCGGCTAGCTCACCGCCGGAGGCATAGATTGCCGCACTTTACCAGCCGGGATTCCCGAAAAGCCGTTGCCGGTCTTGTTTTCTGCTGCGAAATCTAATAAGATACTTCGCCAACCAACAAGGTTTGTACAACACCTCACCGAAGTGGCGCTGAAAGATGAAAGTTGTAGTCACTAGCATCCTGGTGGCGAGTGTTTTGGCCCTTGCCTTTTCCTTGCCGGCTCTGGCCGGTGAGAGCGAGAGCGTAACCATCAGTATGACGGGGACGGAGGGCGTCTCCATCAGCCTGGATAAGACACAATGGCCGCTGGGAGAAGTAGCTCCAGATACAGAGTATATGACCATACCGGCGATAGAGTGGTGTACCTTGACCGTAACCGGCAATACTGAAGTCAATACCTTCATCGTGGGAGAGGATGCCCAATGGGTGGATAATCCCAGCGCGTACGAGTGGACTCTGAGCGGAGACGGCTCTAACGGAGAAGACGTGTATGGGCTATGGTTCCGCATATCGGGTGATGCGTCACGGGGTCCCTACAATGATGGCTATGTCCCGGTCACCAAAACAGGAAGCGAGTTCTGGCCTTACGACGGCGGCTCAAGCCTAGGCCCCGATGCCGAAAAGCAATTTGGCCTGAGACTGATAACACCGAGTTCCTTCATCGGCGGCAGACAGATGGAGACCCAGATCACCATAAGCGCTGTGACCCCTTGAGGGACCCGTCCAGAGCTCAGAATTTGAGATCTTGAATTCCGCAGGACGTCTTTCAGACCCTGGTTGAACGGAGCCGGATTTGTTTCCAGAAAGGGCACGGGCCAATCATCAAGAATTCTTTGACCGAGTACATACTAGCTGCGCTGATCGCAGCTCTGCCGGTTATTTGCCTGCCTTCTCTCGCTGCGGCTGATAGCACGGAGCAATACCTTAAGGTTGTCCCTGCTGGGGTCAGCATAGATAACCTGTCCCCGGGAGAGGCAACAGAATTCACACTGACCATCTGTAACCAGGATGAGGCGGCGCATAACTTCACGCTCGCCACTTGCCGCCCTCTGGAAGAAGACAGACGAGAAGGCAGAGGGGAATTCCCCAACGACAACTGGATAGACTTCTCCTCCGAACGGATCGAAGTCGCCGCTAACTCCGAGGCGGATGTGAAGGTATCGGTAGCTGTACCCTCAGAGCAGCAGTGGGCAGACAAGGACTGGGAGATATGGGTGGGAGTCCAGGCTGAATCCGATAACCTGTTAACAGCGAAGCTGTATGTGCGCCTGCTCGTATCCACAGGTGACCAGGCGGCAGGCAACGCCGATACAGGACTGGTGGTCGGGATTGTTGCGGCTGCTATAGCCATTGGCTATAGCGCTCATTATTGGAGACGCAGGACTGGACTAAGATAAGCGGCAGACCTCATGGGTTGCGGCCGAACCCATGCACTACATCTTATGGACATCCTCGGTCTCATGCAGTTCTTCCGGGCTTTCCAGGTGGTCAAGATAAAGCATGCCGTCAAGATGGTCAGTCTCATGTTCGAGGGCCTGTGCCAAAAGGTCTTCGCCTTTGAGCCGTATCTGCTTACCCTGGCGGTCCTGAGCCTTGACCCTGACTGTCTCCGATCTCTTGATCTGTCCGTAGTAGCCTGGCACGGACAAGCAAGCTTCCACCAGGGTCCGCTCGCCTTCTCTCTTCATTACCTCAGGATTGATCAAGGTGATGACTTCCTCTTCGGGCAACTCGATAACCGCCACTCGCAGTGACACCCCTATTTGCGGTGCAGCCAGACCCACACCCGAATTGGCCCGCATTGTATCGATCATGTCATCGATTAACTTCTGAATGGAGTCGTCGATTTTGGTTACCCTTCTCGCCTTTCGCCGAAGCACAGGGTCGGGCAAAGTACGAATCTGCAAAACTGCCATGCTTCCTCGGAAAACACGCCTGGACTCGTGTGTCGTGGCGATTATACCACTCTCGGTGGTGAAAATCATCCTGATCGCTGACAACTGTCAGGAGCGCAGCATCACATTGCAAAATTGGCGATGACTGCTTGTCCCAAGGAGATGCCGCCGTCGTTACAGGGCACTTGCCCGTGGGTAAAGACCTGGAAGCCGCCGCTTTCCAGCAAGTCGACGGTTTTTCTAAACAGTAAACGATTCTGGAATACGCCCCCGCTCAAGGCTACCTGGCTGATGCCGGTCTCATTGGCGATCAAGCGACACATTTCACCCGTCATCTGAGCCACGGTGTTGTGGAATTTGGCCGACATCCTACCTGTGGAGACACCTCGGCGTAAGTCCTCTACTACCGCCGAGAGCAAATCCTTCAACTGCACGATTCTCATATCCTCGTCTTCCACTATGTGGAAAGGATAACCTCCCCCGGTATCGGAGACCGCCTCATCGATTCCTCTGGGCAAATGCCCGGCACGCACAGAAGGGAACTCCTCGTCATAATGGGCATGGGCGGCCATCTCCAGTTCCACAGCCGCCTGCCCCTCGTAATCTATCTCACCCCTTATGCCCAGCAGTGCTGATATGGCATCGAAAAGACGTCCCATACTTGAGGTAAGCGGCGAGTTTATCCTTCTTTCCAGCTGGCGCTTGATAACTTCCATTTCGATGTCGCTCACCTGCCTCACGGAAGTCAATTGGGATTGCTGCGCTCTGCTCGCAAGTACGGCATCAACGGCATTTTCGCCCAACAGGGTGAGGAGATATCCGACGGCAGTGCGGTACGGCTTTTTGATAGCTGCAGCTCCTCCCGGCAAAGGCAGGTATTCCAGATGCCCCACCCGGCGAAAACTACGATAGTCCGCTATCAGGAACTCCCCTCCCCATATATTGCCGTCAGCGCCCATCCCCGTCCCGTCGAAGGCAACCCCTATGACCGGATTCTCCAGCCCATTATCGGCCATACAGCTGGCAATATGGGCGTGGTGGTGCTGCACACCGACGAGCTTCACGCCGGTCCCTCCCAGTTCCTGAGCATACCCGGTGGCCAGATAATCGGGATGAAGGTCGTAGGCAATAACTTCCGGCTCTGTGTGGAAAAGCCTCCTGTAAAGGGATATGGTGGCATCGAAATGCTCCATGGTTTCCATATTCTCCATATCGCCGATATGCTGCGACACAAACGCATAGTTGTCTTTTGTCAGGCAGAACGTATTCTTCTCCTCAGCACCGCAACCAAGCACCTGCCTGGCGTCAAAGGGCAAGTGGATAGGATAGGGAGCGTAACTACGCGCCCGCCTCACAAGCTGGCCCGCGCCTGTCTCTACAATAGCGACGCTGTCGTCGTAGCGAGAGTAGATGTCCCGATTATGAAGCAGGAAGTAATCGGCAATTCCCCGGAGTCTCCTTAGGGCTTCTTCATTGTCTCTGGCGATGGGCTCTTCGCTGAGATTGCCGCTGGTCATTACGAGCGGCAGGCCGGTATCCCTGAGCAGTATGTGATGAAGCGGAGTATAGGGCAGCATAATCCCTAAGAACAGCAGGTTCGGCGCTATCTCCCGAGATACAGAGGAGTCCTCCCTCCACTTCATGAGCACGATGGGACTCTGTGGTGACATAAGAAGCTTTTCCTCCTCCGCCGAGACGTAGCAATGCTCCTTAGCTGCCTCTATAGTAGTAACCATTATGGCAAAAGGCTTGGAGGAACGCCTCTTCCTCTGCCGCAACGTCCTGATTACCGTATCATTCGTGGCATCGCAGGCCAGGAGAAAACCCCCCAGGCCTTTGACGGCTACAACCTTGCCTTCCCTCAGGAGCTGGCCAGCAGCGGCCACAGGATCCAAATCGGTGACCTGATTGCCTTCGTTATCAACTAACTCGACCTGGGGACCGCATTTCGGACACGCGTTGGGCTGGGCATGGAAGCGGCGGTCCAGGGGATTATCATACTCTGCCTGGCACTGGGGACACATCTTGAAGGAGCGCATGGTCGTTTTCGGGCGGTCATAGGGCATATCTTCAATTATGGTGAAGCGCGGTCCGCAGTTGGTGCAGTTGGTGAACGGATAGCGGTAACGGCGGTCTCCGGGGTCCAGCAACTCGTCGAGGCAGGGCGTACAGGTGGCAACGTCCGGGGAGATAAGCTGGTATTTCCCTTCCTGTGTCTGGCTATGCCGGATTTCAAAGCTTTCATAGCCGGTAGGCGGGCCGTATTCAACGGTCATGTCCTCGATGTGAGCCAGTGGCGGTGCCTTCGTGCGCAGCTCCAGTTCGAATTGCTCGATAGCTTCTGCATCGCCTTCTGCCTCGATCCTGACATCCTCTGAAGTGTTGTAAACCCATCCCTTGAGGTTGTGTTTCACCGCCAGTCCGTAGACGAAAGGCCTGAAACCCACGCCCTGAACGATTCCACGGACGCTAATGGAAGCCGATTTGAGGGTCTGTTTTGTTCTTTTTGACATAAGAGACAAGCCTTGGGAATATACTAATAGTCTTGAGGTTTATGCTAACGCAACTCCGGGCTGCGAATCCCGGGACACAACAACCTTCACATTGTGCTTCGCGCTCAAGTCACCAGCGAGCCGGCCTGAGTTGTATCAAAGAGCCCGGGCAAGAAACTTATAACAGTATAGCAGAATTACGTTACAGGCGCCCAATGGATACGATGCAGGCACGAATGGAAGTGAGTGCTAAAGCCCCTCTTGTCTTGAGAGTGGGATTCTGCACGAGACTGCTTCGTCGTCTTCGGCCCCTCGCAATGACAGGAAAGATCTGTCACTAAGGTACTGAACGCCTGCACGAGGTTGCACATTTAGCCATTTACCCGTAAAATGCTTAGCGCTGCCCCCATCGTCTAGAGGCCTAGGACATCAGCCTTTCAAGCTGAAGACCAGGGGTTCGAATCCCCTTGGGGGCATTTTCACTTCTCCCACGCATCTTCACCGATAAGTGGTACGAAATAGCAGCCGCCCAGGTTCTCTATGTTGTTTCCTTTCCTGAGCTTCGTGACCTTGAGAAGTTCCTGCTGCCATCGGGATCCGACAGGGATAACCAGTCGCCCGTTCAGGGCCAGCTGGTCCAGAAGGACTTGAGGTACTCGGGGCGCGCACGCGGAAACTATAATAGCATCGTACGGCGCTTCCGCCGGCCAGCCCAGAACTCCGCCGGCTACGTGGACCTCCACGTTGGAATACCCAAGCTTGTCCAGCACCAGCCTGGCCGACTCCGCCAGTTCAGGTACGTACTCCACGGTAACCACTTTCCGAGCCAGCTCAGCCAGTAAAGCCGCCTCATAACCGCTGCCGGTACCCAGTTCCAGTACCTTCTCATCTCCTATCAGCTCCAGGGCCTGCAGCATCAGAGCCACTATGAATGGTTGGGAGATAGTCTGGCCGAAGCCGATACTCAAGGGCCTGTCATCATAGGCGACACGACATTGCTCCGGTGATATAAAGGCATCGCGCGGAACGCGCCTTATGGCTTCAATTACACGCTTGTCTGCGATCTCGCGGTCAAGATGTCTGACTAAGTCTTGTCTGGCCCGCTCTAAGTCCACCGCTGTCACCGCTCGGGGGTGTCAACCAAGAATGAAAGATAATACTATGAGGACCACGATTATGGCACCGGCAATGATACCGATGCGCTTCAATTCCGGTATGACGTATTCATAACGGCTGGCGAAATCCTCGTCTTTGGGCAATACCCCGGCCGGAGGTTGTGGTTGGGCAGGCATCGCCCTTGATTCCTGGGGACGCCTTTCCTGTACTGCCTTTGCGCCCTCAGCACGGCGCTTGGCTCTGGTACGACGTGATTTCCTAGCCATTGTCCTTAGCTCGACGGAGATTGCCTGTAAACCCTTGTGCTGGAGATATATGCATGGCCTAAGAGTTGCTGTAGTTGTTGAAGGTCGGCTCCACTCTGCAACTTGTGTCTTGCGAAGCTATGACGCAGGGTCTGCGGCGTAACCTTGCTAACAAGGCCTGCCCTGGCAGCATAGTCCTTAATAATCTGCCAGAATCCCTGCCGGGTCAATCTTTTGCCACGCCGGTTAACGAACAGGGCTTCCTCTTTCTCGTCATACAACAAGTCCAGCCTGCCGTTCCTGAGGAAATCTCCCAGAATCGGACTCAGGTGATGGTCGAAAGGTACCTGTCTCCCCGAGCCGACATGCACACACTGCTGCTTCAAATCAACATCTCCGACATTCAATGACACCAGCTCGCTTATGCGCAGGCCGGTCGCATACAGCAGTTCCAGCATCACCACATCCCTCCCCGCTTCCGGAGTGGATAGCTTTGCCGGCTCGGCTAACAACTTCTCGTAATCAGACGAAGATACGAACTTGAGTGAACGCCTGCTGACCTGGGGAGAAGGTAAGTTTCGTGCCGGATTCTCCTTCATCTTTCCACACTCAACCATGAATCTGAAGAACGATTTGGCTGATGCTACCTTGCGGGCCGTCGTTGCCGCACTGTATCTGTTCTCCCGCAGCTTAAGCAAATAGGCCTTGAGAAGCTCGTCGTGGGAATGCAGTAGGCCCTTTGCCTGCTCCGCAGCAATGAAGTTTGCCAGCTGGGTGAGATCATTCCGGTAAGCGGCCGCAGTGTTCTGAGAACAGTCCTTATCCTGAACCAAATGTTGCAGGAAGGCATCTATGTCCGGGTTCATCATGACTATTGTAACACAATGAAATCTGTTTTTGCCTGTACACGAGCCGCTTGCTACAATAAATTTGCCGTGGAAAGAGAGCAACTGAAGGTTTTGCCGGCAAAGCCCGGAGTCTATTTGTTTAAGGACCAGGAGGGCGAGGTTGTTTACGTCGGCAAAGCCGCCAGTCTGAGTAACCGGGTAAGGAGTTATTTTGGCCCTCCTTCCGGTCTGCCCGCCAAAACACAGATGCTGGTAGCCAAAATACGCGATTTCGAGTTCATGGTCACCGGTTCCGAGCAAGAAGCATTCCTCCTGGAATGCAATATGATTAAGAAATACACTCCTCGCTACAATGTGCGCCTCAAAGACAGCAAGACCTTCCCTTACCTCAAGATAGACGTTAATGAAGATTGGCCCAGGATCTACGTCACCCGCCGGGTCGAGAAAGACGGAGCCAGATACTTCGGTCCCTTTGCCAGCGCCGGCTCGGTCCGCAAGACTCTGCGGTTGATAAAGAAGATCTTTCCTTTCCGCAGTTGCAGGAAGAGCATCGACGGTAAGGATAAGCGGCCCTGTCTAGACTACTATATCGGGCGCTGTCTCGGCCCCTGTATCGGAGCAGCGGACAAACGGGAATACGACGAGATGGTGAAACAGGTCACGTTGTTCTTACTGGGGAAACAAGACCTTATCCTGTCTGAGTTGAACCGCAGGATGAAGACCGCGGCGCAGCGACTTGAATTTGAGAGGGCCGCCCTACTGCGGGACCGAATTAAGGCCATAGAGGAAGTCATAGAAGGGCAGAAGATTGCCGTAGCACTGCAGGGAGACCAGGACATCATCGGCTTAGTCCAGAATGAAAGACAGGCCTACGTGGAACTGTTCCTCATCCGCAATAACAGGCTCATCGGGCGAGACCACTTTGTTATGGAAGGCATCTACGGCGAGAGCCCCACGGAGATAATGACGAGCTTCGCCAAGCAGTACTACGCCTCGGCCTCCGATATACCACCACTGATACTGCTTCAACACCCGGTAGATGAGCCAGGAGTCCTTTCCCGATGGCTCAAGCAGCAGAGAGGAGGTATGGTGAAGCTCCAGGTGCCACGGCGGGGGGCGAAGAAGAAGCTGGTAGACACCGTAGTTGAGAATGCCACCAGAGGCCTGCAACTAGCCCAGGCCAGGCAGATGAAGGCGGAGGGTATAGGCTCCGGCTTGCAGGACCTGAAAGATGTACTTCGCCTGCCCGCGTTGCCCCTGAGAATAGAATGTTACGATGTTTCCAATATTCAGGGCACGCTGGCCGTGGGCAGCATGGTCGTCCTGGAAAAAGGCTTACCCAAACCGGCGAACTACCGCCGTTTCCGTATCAAGACAGTGGCCGGCGCCGACGACTACGCCATGCTTCAGGAGACATTAAGGCGCAGGTTCAGACGGGGCCTGACAGGCGAAGACAGCTGGCCGGCTCCCGACCTTGTCTTGATCGATGGGGGCAAGGGGCAGC
The DNA here is from genome assembly GCA_046538185.1 of Dehalococcoidia bacterium. GTDB lineage: Bacteria > Chloroflexota > Dehalococcoidia > GIF9 > AB-539-J10 > RBG-13-51-36. Next base: position 6,210 of record JBKHJJ010000008.1, on the reverse strand, counting down.
TCAACGCCGCCCTTGAAGTGAGGCAAGAAGTGGGGCTGGACTCTATCTCTATGGCCAGCCTGGCTAAAGAAAACGAGGAGATATTCCTTCCCGGCGAAGCCAGGCCGCTTCGTTTGGCCAAGGATTCTCCCGCCCTCCACATACTGCAAAGAGCCCGGGACGAAGCGCATCGCTTTGCCTTAAGCTACCATCACAAGCTGCGCAGCAAAGCGGCCGTTGCTTCCGCTCTCGACGACATCCCGGGCATAGGTCCGAGGCGGAAGAAGGCCCTGCTCAACAGGTTCGGGTCAGTTAAAGCTATCAAAGAGGCCTCGCTGGAGGAGCTGGCCCGGACAGAAACCATCACTCCGGCATTAGCAACAAAAGTCAAGGAGTACCTCGGAAACTCTACAGTGGCGTAACGTCCTTGACTGGAAACCTAACCACCGGCAGCGGAAACCGGGGATAAGTCCGATTTCAGAGAGCAAGTATTGACTTCAGCGACACTATATGTCCACAATAGGCATCAGTGGAAGTACTCGGGATAATACTGTTTGCCCTCATAGGTCTGGCAGTAGGCAGCTTCCTCAACGTATGCATCGATCGTCTGCCCCGAAACGAGTCCATCATAAAGCCGCCGTCTCACTGCGAGGCCTGCCAGCACAGGCTGGGCGCCAGAGACCTCATCCCCATATTTAGCTATCTCAGACTCCGCGGGCGTTGTCGATACTGTGGGGCTCCCATATCCCCGAAGCTGCTGTGGGTGGAGCTTACCACCGGCGCGATATTCGCTCTCCTCTTCTGGTGGTGCGTCGTCTATAATCCCGAGCTAGGACTGGCGGCCTTCGGGATTTTCGCCTTCTACGCCTGCGTATTCATACTTGTCTTCGTCATCGACCTGGAGCAGGGGCTCATCCTCAACAAGGTGGTCTATCCGGCCATGATTGTCGCCTTGCTTCTGGCTCTGGTGCCCCAGCCCTGGCTCACCCGGTGGGTAGTGGCCAACGGTATTGCCAATGCCGCTATGGGCGGGGCTATCGGTTTTGCTTTGTTCTTCCTGATCGCCATAATCTCCCGCGGCGGCATGGGTTGGGGAGATGTCAAGCTGGCTGCTTTGATCGGACTGGCCACCGGCTTTCCGCTCGTTCTATTCTCGATAATCCTCGGTGCTGTTATCGGCACCATAGTCGCCGTCGGCTTGATGATAGCCGGAAAGAGAAAAATAAAAGAGACGCTTCCCTTCGGCCCCTTTCTTGCCCTGGCTGCGATGATAACACTGCTCTGGGGAAGCGACGTACTGGGCTGGTACCTGGGGCTGATGTAGGGCTCAGGGCGAGTTTACTTTCTCCTGAACAAAGCAAAAAAACGGTCCTGATATTCCGGGAATAGGCCCCAGCGATGCAACTCGACTACCAGCTCCGGGACCCGTGAAAGGTTACCCTTTACCTGCTCGAAAAGCTCTTCAATGTAGTCCCGGGCTCCCTGGGGCACCCCGCTGGCATCCAAGTCAAGGAAGCCCCTGCGGCTGAACTCGGCCACGTTGGAGCGGACCGACCTGGTGGTCAGGCCATAAATGAACATGAGCAGCGATACATCCCAAGACTCCTCCACCCCCTTAATTATGGTGCTTAAGGGATTACGCTCCTCTTCTATTTGAGAACTGAGCTTGTCTATTACCTGCCTCACAGGCTCGGAGACGACGTTCATTCCCCTGGGTTCGTTCTTGTACCGGTAGAAAATGCCCGACTCATGAGGGCTATCTTGAGCCATCATAGCTATATATTTCTTGGCCTGCTCGCTGAAGCCTTCTACATTAACCAGGTATAGAGGAGTGACGATTTTGGGCCGCTCGGCAATCACTTTCCCATCCCTGACCACGCTAACGTTCCCCACCAGCTCGGTAACAACGTAATAGTCAATGATAGAACTGCCAAAAGTGGCCAGCTCCTGCCGCGGTGTCCGGATTAGCTCCGTGTGTTCGAGGGCATACCTGATCTTGTCATCCATCTCCATAAGACTTGCACCCGCTATATCATCTGCGCTGTACCAGATTGTACTAACTTGAGCGGCCCCCTCTACTTCCCCTCCCCCCGGCGAGGAAGCTTCAACCTCTTCTAAATGAACATCTTGACGCCATAGAAGTTGCGCCTTACTTTCTCCTTGCCGCTAATTACGCTGCCCATTTCGGTGCTGTGACCGGGAACCATGTGTTCCACGTCGAGATGGGACAGCCGGTCGATGCTCTGCCGCAGCAAAGAAGGGCTGCCCCCGGGCAGGTCAGTCCTGCCTACGCTCCCGGCAAAGACCACGTCACCCGTGACCAGGATCTTGTCCTCTTGCAGATAAAGGGAGATCGAGCCGGGAGAATGCCCCGGGGTCAAGAAAACCTTGAGCGCCACCCTTTTTTCTGCAGGCCCGAGAGACAAATCGCCTTCTTTAAGATAGAAGAAGGGAGTAACCTGCGGCGGTTGACCACCTAATGCCTCAAAGAAGGCTTTCCCCGTGTTGCGATACTGCTCATCCTCCTCGCGGGACAAAGTGAATAAGGCACCGTTTTCCTTCACCACCCATTCGGCGGCTTCGATATGGTCGGGATGGCTATGGGTGCCGATCAGAAGCCCGACATCCTTCATCTCAAACCCATCTCCCTGCATAGCCTGAGTCAACGAGTCAAGACAGGGCTCCCCAAGCTCATTCCTGACATGACCGGGGTCGATCAACACGTGCGGCTGCTCGCCTCTCAACACTGTGGGCAGCAGGACGCTGTTGCAGTTGTTTCCTCTGCCCTGCCATACGTAGCAGTAGAAGTTTTCGGCCAGCCTCACAGAACTGTGATAAATCATGACGCCGTCCTAACACTCACTCTGTTGAACCTCTTCGATATTATAGGCTAAAATGCGCTGCTAAGGCTAATAATGCCACTATCCTGTCATTGCGAAGCACGCTAGTGCTGAAGCAATCTCAAGAAATGGGATGTTAGATTGCTGTGCCCCGATAAATCGGGGTTCGCAGTGACGTAGGGAGAGGGAACTGTATGGGTGAGCTAAAGAGTGCCTGGGAGATTGCTCAAGAGAGAGCCAGCAGGCTGGGCAAGCTCTCAGCCGAAGAGGAAAGAGAACAGGCAAACCAGAGGTATCGCCAGATCGGTCAGGCGCTGGCACAGAAATGGCTGGACAGCGCTGAGCCGCTGGATATAGCTGCCGAACTAAACAAGCACAGCCAGGATGACAGGGAAGGGATAAGACAGGCAGTAATCGAGCACCTGCTCGAGGCTGTCGAATTCACGCCCACTCAGACTGCCGGTACAGTCAGAAAAGCGATTGACGGGATAAAGCGTTTGGGCCCTCAATTGCAGCCGGAGCTAGAAGAGATAGCAAGACTTGTTCAAGAGTATGAGGAAACAGAAGAAAAGTTGCGGCAGGAACTGGAAAGCAGCTACAGGGAAACCCTGCACAGATTGAGGATCTCAGGTACGGCAGTAGGCGCTATCAATATCGAAGCTAACGAGCAATGGCAACTGTCCCGGCAGAGGCTGATCGAAGCTTTTGGACCCAGGCTAGATAATTTGAAGCGCCAGCTCACGACCAGGCTGGAATCGTGGGCTACGGAACTCCAAGGTTGAGCACCTGGTCGTAGCGTCCCTTGCGGCGGTCGTACTCGGCCTGAATGGCCTGGACCCGGTACTTCTTGCTCAAGACACCGCAGCGCTTGTCGGTAATTTCCACAACATCCAGGAGTTCCTCGCCGTCGATGGCGATGCCGTAGCGGCCGTCGGGCTCCGAGCCTTCATATATTCGCGTCCAGGATAACCTCTTAATGCCGGCCCGGTAATCATAGACGTTGGCCTCGACGTACGGAAGCCGGTGGGCCTTCTTCTGTGCGCCTTCAAGGGTAGTTGTGAGGCTTTTCATAGCGTTCTCGTAAGTCTCCCCTGGCCGGCACTCACGACACCGAGTGCTGGCTAACCATGAGAAAGGGCCTCGGGAGGGCGGTGGGAAGAGGCTCAGCTGCGGACCAGTAAGCTCCGCATCTTCCTGTAATGCGGCGCCACCGTCTTCACCAAAGACCGTAGCAGATGCCTGGGGGGCCCGGGATAGGCAAAAATGCTGCCGTCATAGTCCGTGAAATCTACATAATCACCCGACACAAACATGAGCTTAATGTAACTCTCATCAGCATTCCTCGGATATTGAGGGCGGAAGTTCTTGGTGTTGGACCTGCCCTCATACTTTGCGGCCTCCCCCCAGGTTGCACCGCCATCGGGAGTGAAATATTCATATATCTCAAAAAAACCCGGCCTTGTTTCTCTGGACAGATAGACGATTGAGGGATTATTTCTATTAAGACAGATACCGCCGGAATACCACTCACGCCCGCCGGCTTCGGACACCGGCCCTCCACCACGCGCGATTTCGTAGTGGTTCCACTCAGAGCCGTTCCATCTGGCATACCTGTAGCGATGGTCCGTATGGTAGTCCACAAATTTCGCGTAGACGATGACCGGGCAGCCGTTCCCGTCGATGGTTATGTCCCATATATTAGTATGGTCAGTTTCGTGGACCGTCGTGACTTCAGATTGCCTTTCAATATGCCCATCCTGTAAGTCCTTGATCTTTGTCCCGTCGCTCTGGTGGTAAGCTCCCTCCTGGTAGTACCAGTGGTACAGGTTGCGGGGAGTACCGCCCTTCCCGATTTGTTCATAATCAAAGGACACGAAATCTATCCGCGAAGCTCCATTTCCGATTGGCATGGTATAGGGATTGATAACGTATCCACCGCCGCACGATTGAAAGTTCTCTCTTAGCACAGATTCATTCCCGAAGGTTTCACCATTGTCTGTAGAGGTCACATATCGCCACTCTCTAACATCTAAGGCCGTTGTAGTTCTTCGGAAGAAGACATAAATCCTGCTCTCTGCCGTAAGCTCCACGGGCTGAGGATAGGTCAGCGCCACACCGCCGCTGGCCAGAGTATAAGTGAGTTCCGGACCGAAGAGACCTACGTCATACGCATTGTCGCTTATCCTCCAGCGGAGGATATTGTCGGCGTGCCTGGTATAGAAGATAATCACTCTGTTGTCGGAACTGCGTATCAACAGGGAAGGTTGGGCGTGATCATCGGCATGAAAGTCTGGTGCTATTGTATTTTCCGTCACCTCCCTGGTTGAATGGTCGTAGCATGCTACCCGGATACTGCCTTTGGTATCAACCCACGCCCAGAAAGTCCTGTCTCCACCGGATACAACCTGGGGGCATCCGTACTGATACCAGATACCATCTGCCACAGTTAGTTTTGCCTGCTTAGACATTTCGCTCTCTGTGCCACACGCCTGATAACCTGCTAGTAGTAGAATCAAACTAGCTAGAACTAGTCGCATGCAAACTTTATGCTTCTTGTTTGATTATAGCCATTGTTGTCATTTCTGTAAATACCATTATCGGTTCTCACCACCGATTTTGGACTCCTGAGCTTCCACCGCCGTTAGCCACCTCCGCACCGTCCTCGTGCTTACCTCGAATATGCGGGCGATTTCCTGGACGCTCTTCCCCTCGCTCTTCAACTCGGCCATCCTCTCCGCCCGCCTCAGCTTCAAGAACCTCTCCTTGCCCCACGGTTCCGCCTTGATGCAGTCGGGGAAGGGACAGTTGAGGCAGGAGGGAAACAGCTCACAGCCCTTATCTTCGTAGGGAAACTCCTCTGGCAGTAACTCCCACATCAGTTTGGTTTCCATGTTCAAGTCTAATATAGCACATTTGTTCTAGTTGAAGCAAGGAAATTTTGTCCTGTTGTGCGTTGTGGATTCCCCCTCCTAATGTAAGGTGGTATCCTCCCTCTTAGGGTAAGAGGGAGTTAGAGGGAGTTAGAGGGAGTTAGAGGGAGTTACGAGCGGCTCACAGAAACAAATGGTGAACCGACGAAACGAATCGTACGTACTTTAACAATTGAATCTGTCGCCTTACGTATGAAAAAGGCCTGCTGAACTCCCGAAAAAAAAGCCATTTTTACAAAATGAATCATCCCGGCCTCCCTCATGCTCTCCCCCTATCCGCCGCAACCCTACACCCCGAACCTGCCCTTCGGCGGTGAAGAATCCGAGAGCACCATACGGGTCAGGCCTGCTACAAATCAGGTATTATGTCCCCAGAATACCCGAACTGCACAATATGGCGGTTTGGTCAGTCCAGAAGCGCTTGCTGTGTGCTGATAAAATCTATCGTAGTCCCAAAGTTG
>JBKHJJ010000109.1:0-4687 GCA_046538185.1 Dehalococcoidia bacterium | reverse complement strand
ACGCACTGGTTGGACCTTACCAGTTTAAGCCTCGTGTTACAAAACGGTATCTTGTCACCTCTCAAAATGCCGGCCGAGGGTGAGTAGCTTGTTGTAGCAGTAAGGTTACCTCATGTCAGCGGTGATTTGAACGGGAAGGAGTCGGAGGCAAGTCCATAGTGTCGGGGACGCAAGCTCAATCAACGTGTTACAAGGAACGTTTTTGAAACCCTTGTGTGAGCGGAATGCAGGACAAACCCCTATCACTCGATGTCCAAATAGTCTCGCAGCTTCCGCGAAACATCAGGATTGTGGAGCCGGCGCAAAGCCTTTGCCTCGATCTGCCGTATGCGTTCGCGCGTCACATGGAAATGATAGCCAACCTCTTCAAGCGACCAGTTGCGACCGTCCTCAAGGCCGAACCGCAACATCAGCACCTTGCGCTCGCGCTCAGTGAGCTGCCCGAGGGCTTCCCTGATCTGGTCTTGAAGTAACACATGAAAGGCCTCTTCACTCGGCCTGGCTCTGGGGTCCTCCACGAATTCGCTGACTAACGTATCGTTGCCTTCCTCGATGGGAGCATCGAGGGACACTGCCTCCTGGGTAACCTGGAAAATTTCCTCCAATTTCTCCTGAGGGATATGTGCCTGTCTTGCTATCTCAGCATTGGTTGGCTTCCGTCCATACTCCTGGGGCAGTGTGCGCATGATCCTCATAAGCTTATTAATGGTCTCCATCATGTGGACAGGAACCCTGATTGTTCGAGCCTGATCAGCGATAGCTCTACCGATTGACTGTCTTATCCACCAGGTAGCATAGGTGCTGAACTTGTAACCCTTCCTGTGATCGAACTTGTCCACCGCTCTCATTAGCCCTATGCTCCCTTCCTGGACCAGGTCCAGTAGGGCCATACCTTTCCGGGTGTTTTTCTTGGCGATGCTCACCACAAGTCGCAGGTTGGCTTCTATTAGACGCCGTCTGGCCTTCTCACCTTCCTTCTGCACACGCTCGATCTGGCGAATTAGCTCTCCAACGTGGGGCTTCATCGCTTCTCGCAAGCGGGACTCGTGTTCTGGACTTCCTGCCTCGGCAAGAAGGTCTTGTTCCTCAATATCACGAACAAGGGTCGGAGGCAGGATATGGAGATCCGAGGAGAGGTTCCTTAGTACAGCCTCGACCGTTTCCGGAGGCATCTGCACCCTGTTGGCCAGAGCCGCTACGAGGCAATTGTCGGTCTCCCCATCAACAGCATTGAGTATTTTCCGGCAGTAAAGCGCTTGCCAAAGCGGGGCACCTTTGGACAGTCCGGCTTCCTCTTTAAGAACATCCACCAGAGGCAATGCCCGCGCAATCTCCACGAGCGCGGCTATCATGGTGTCGAGGGTTGAAGGGGCTGTCACATGCCCGTCGCCCTGTGATTCATTCAGGTAGTCAAGGTGTCTCTTTGCCTGTACCCTTTGGGCCAGGGCCTTCTCTTCCTCAATGGTTAGGAGTGGGACCTGGGCCGCCTCCCGCAGATACAGGTTAAGGAAATCATCAAGCCCCTCCTCAAGTTCCCTCTCGCCAATTTCAAGGACTTCGAGTTCATCATCTTCCGCTAGGCTGCCCACGTCTGCGGAGGCCGTTTGTGAATCGATAACCTCTATCCCCAGCCCTTCCCCCAGGTCCACTCCACCGGGAATCGTGGTATCACCAAGCTGGCCCGCAAACTCATCCGCACCCGCCGGCTCTACACCGCTAATCTGTCCCTCGGGAAACTCACCTTCGTAGCTGTACATCCTTGCCGTTTCTCTTAAGGAGATTCCAGGCACCGCTTATAAGGCTTTACGAGGGTTTGCATGCTGGGATCGTGCCTAAAAAATATCAGAAATGGCCCTGCCTGTCAACTGTTGTTTTGGTAGATAGGGAGCAGTGATCTGCGTGAGTACGACATCGAAGAATGAGGGCATGGTTTAAACTGCAAGGGAATTAAACTCCCCGAAACCCTGTCCGCTTTAACTTGCCATTTTGGCAGCGATGATCGTGACTGCCCTGTTCCCCCGAGGTCTGGAATTCACTTGAGAAATGGGGTAGAATCATATCTAAACAAGTTGATTATAAGGTGACGAAGCAATCTTAATATGGCCAGCATTAGGGAATTACGGCGACAAAAAGGTTTAAGCCAGCGGAGGTTGGCAGACCTGGCGCACATCAGTATCATGACGGTATCGCGGGCAGAGGCGGGTCAAGGCAAGCCTTCACCGCCGACTGTGTATGCCATTGCTAAGGGTCTTGGCGTGGAGACCGAGGAAATTGACTTGCCACTTGCCACCCGCATTGAGAGGATGCAGGTGAAGAAAGGGCTGACCGACGGGATGTTGTGTAGGAGGGCTGGCATACAAACGCTATCGCTTCACCATCTGAAGTCTCCTCGCAGCCGGAACGATGCCATTACAGCTATGAAGGTAGCCGGGGCTCTTGAAGTATCCGCTGCCGAAATACTCGGCCTTGATGAGACCAACATGAACGAGCTAAAGCGGCTGCGGCTGGCAAAGCGGTTGACCGTGGCAGAGCTTTCCAGGCGTTCAGGGATCAGCAGGCAGACGATTTACAACCTGGAGGACGGGCACTACCATCCAAGTGAATCCACGGTTCGAAAGCTTGCCAGGATATTGAACAGAGCTCCCGGAGATCTCACGAGCCCTTGAAAGTATCAACGCTTGTAAGTGCCTGTGAGCTGCCCCTGGGCAATGATGTGGCCTTGCATCATATCCAGAACCTCTTCCCTGCGGGCACCTGCCTTCAACTCCAGGGCCTTATCCAAGGCATACACGGTAAACCGGTAGTGGTGGGCAGGGCCGGGTGGCGGACAGGGCCCGCTATACCCTATCCTCCCAAAGTCGTTCTTCCCCTGCAGGGCACCGCCCGGGAGACCTTCCTGAGCGGGAATGGCCGCCGGCAACTGATAGGTGCTTGCCGGGAGATTGAAGACCAGCCAGTGGGTAAACACCCCTCCAGGGGCATCCGGGTCGTCAACTATGAGGGCAAATGTGCTGGTCTTTTCAGGGACACTTTCCCATGCGAGCGGCGGAGAAATGTCCTGCCCCTTGCAGGTGTATTTTTGTGGTATGCGCTCTCTTTCCTTGAAGGCAGCACTGGATACTGATAATGACATATTCATCTCCTATGGTCTAGCCTGTCTTTAGTAATTGACGTTTCATACTAGGAGTCTGGTCCCCCAAACCTGTGCTTGCCTTAGTGAAAACTGCTTTGCTCAAGGGCGCACCGCTAAAAGCGCCCTTTTACTACGTTGCCAATCTTGTATACTAGCTTAGAGATTACCTCAACGGAAGTCAAGGTTTCGGTCTTGGGAAGTGGTAGAGTCAAGCATATTGTGTGAAATTATCCTCCACTAAATTACGAAGGGAGGGGAGGTTGTAGCGCACTTTCCCTACAGGGTTTGACCTCCAGTGCAGTTCCATCTTGATGCTGATGAATGCCAGCAACGTATAACAGGCGTTTTCCCCGGCCAGGATTTCCATCGGTTTCGTACGGCGCCTAAATTCCTTATTGAGCCGCTCGATTAGATTGGTGGTCCGCAGGGATATCCATTCTTCCTCAGGGAAATCAAAGAAGGTCAGGCAAGACTCCAGCGAGTTCTCCAGGGATTTCACCGCTGAGGGAATTTCGTTCTCCCACTGTTCTTTGAATCGAGAGAAGAGCTCCAATGCCTTTTTCTTGCTGGAGGCGTAGAAAATCGACCGAACGTCATCAGCCACGGTCTTCTTCAGTTTCTTAGGTACCTTGGCCAGGACATTGCTCATTACATGGACCTGGCACCTTTGGATTTTCGCCTTTGGGAATTCCTCTCCGAAGACCTTCTCTAAGCCTGACAACCCATCCATAACACCCAGAGTGACCCCATGGCCATCAAGCCCACGGGCCTTCAGGTCCTTAAACAACTCTCGCCATCTGGAAGCGGATTCCTTATCCCCTGATTGCAGAGCGATAACCTGCCTGTGGTTGGTTTCAGTTACTCCGATCACCACGAGCACCGGTACCTTTTCGACGCTGTCTGCGACTCTCATCTCAAAAAGGACACCGTCGCAAAACAGGTACTTGAAGTTCTCCTGGGACAGATCGCGATTCCTCCAATCTTCTACAGCCTTGATCAATTCCTTGCTGGCCCGGCTTACCTCCCCAGGAGATATCCTGCGTCCGATCAGCCTTTTGGAGATCATCGATAAGCTGCGGGTACTCATGCCTCCCAGAAACATCATCGCGATATCCTGGCGCAATTCATCCTCATATCGTTTGCTCTTGGGAATGACCTGGGTTTGATACTCGCCCTGCCTGTCCCTCGGGACCTCTACCTGGACATCACCGATGCCTTTCAGGGTGAACCGGCGCGGATAGGAGCCATTGCGGTGATTAGCCTCTTCTTCCCCGCGCTCATAGGGCCCCCGTCCCAGGAAATGGGTCAGCTCTGCCCTCATTATCTTGCTCAGGTACTCTCCTACAGCTCCTCGAACATCTGTCTTAACCATTTGCAATATCCGATCCGGTTGATCCTGGATTTCCTTGAAAATCTCAGCTACCTCCGCTACACTAATATCGATTCTCATGGGCACTTCTCCTTTCGTTTTGATTGTTCCTCAAAACTTGTAAAGGAAAGTGCCCTATTTTTCAACCCCTCCCCAAAATTCACACAATATACTTTACACTACCC
>JBKHJJ010000108.1:0-4768 GCA_046538185.1 Dehalococcoidia bacterium | reverse complement strand
TGCTACAGCCGAAACGAGTGAAGTACCGCAAGGTACATAGAGGAAGGCTAAAAGGCGATGCCCAGAGCGGAGATACCGTGGCCTTCGGCGACTTCGGACTGCGAGCTGAGGAATCAGCCTGGATAACGGCGCGGCAGATCGAAGCAGCCCGTCGTGTACTGGTGCGCAGGCTGCACCGCGGGGGCAAACTCTGGATACGGGTCTTCCCTGACAAAGCCGTGACCAAGAAACCTGCAGAGACAAGGATGGGTGGCGGTAAAGGCGCTCCAGAGTACTGGGTAGCCGTAGTTAAGAGGGGTAGAATCTTGTTTGAATTGGCCGGTGTAAAGGAGAATGTGGCTTCGGAGGCAGTTCACTTCGCCTCCTATAAGCTTCCTGTAAGTATTAGTTTTGTGACCAGGGAGGGATATAAAGGTGAAGGCTAGCGAGATTCGCGCTTTGAGCAACGAAGAGCTACTAACTAAGCTTGAGGAAGCTCACGAGGAACTCTTCAACCTCCGTTTTCGCCTGGCCACCAGACAGCTGGGGAATCATCGAGAGATTCCCAGAGTGAAGCGAAGGATCGCCAGGATAAAGACTATTATGAGAGAAGGAGAGCTTGGCATAACAAGATGAGTCCTGTAGGGAGAAGAAAGACCAGAGAAGGCTTCGTGGTGAGCGACAGAATGGACAAAACCGTGGTGGTAGCTGTGGAAACCAAGAAATTCCATCCCATTTACAAGAAAGGTATCAAAGCCACCAAGAAATACAAGGCTCATGACGAGAACAATGCCTGTAGAATCGGAGACAAGGTAAAGATCGTCGAGACTCGTCCCCTGTCCAAGGACAAGAGATGGCGAGTAACAGAGGTGAGTTTCAAGAAGGAAACGGTTGAAACCAGACCAGAGCAAAAGGAATGATTCAGGCTTATACCAGACTCAAAATAGCCGACAATACCGGGGCCAAGCAGATCATGTGCATTAACGTGCCTATCGGGGCCAGAAAATATGCTCGCATAGGTGACGTTATTGTGGCCACGGTGAAGCGGGCGATGCCCCACGGAATGGTGAAGGAAGGGGACGTAGTGCGAGCTGTGGTTGTTCGTGTGGCTAAGCCCTACCGTCGCCCCGATGGCTCCTACATCAGGTTCGACGAGAATGCCGCGGTCGTTCTCGGTGAGAAAAACAATCCCAAGGGCAGTCGCATTTTCGGTCCTGTAGCCCGTGAACTTAGAGACAAAAACTTCGCCAAGATAATATCCCTGGCTCCAGAGGTTCTTTAGGATGAAAATAAGGAAAAACGATAACGTGATCATAACTGCCGGGAAGGACAGGGGCAAGAGTGGCAAAGTGCGCCGTGCCTTTCCCAAGGAAGATAGAGTAGTGGTGGAGGGACATAACATGATCAAGCGCCATTCTCGAGCCCGCCGGGCGACTCGCCAAGCCGGCATAATTGAGCTTGAAGCCCCAATCCATGTATCCAACGTGATGTTATTGTGTACCAAGTGCGGCAAACCGACGCGAGTCGGTTTCCAGACTTTGGCCGACGGCAAGAGGGTGCGGATTTGTCGCTCGTGCCAGGAAGTGATTGACTGAGGGTTTTGATTGTGAAATCTCGATTGAAGGAAGTGTACTCGACTGATGTGGCTCCCCAACTCAAAGCCAGGCTGGGCTACGAAAACATAATGCAACTGCCCAAGTTGGAAAAAATCGTGCTTAGCATCGGTTTGGGTGAAGCCATACAGGACGCCAAAGCTCTGGAAGCAGCTGGCAGAGATCTGGCTACAATCTCGGGGCAGCGTCCAGTAACCACAAAGGCGAAAAAATCTATTGCTACTTTCAAGCTGCGGGCCGGTATGCCCGTCGGGATGATGGTGACGTTGCGAGGTAAGCGGATGTACGATTTCTTCGATAAACTGGTCAATGCGGTTCTACCAAGATTTCGAGACTTCCGCGGTGTGTCACGGGACTCTTTCGATGGCTGGGGAAACTACAGCCTGGGCATAAAAGAACAGATAGTTTTCCCCGAGGTTGATTACGATAAAATAGATAAAGTTCGCGGGCTGGAGGTAACCATTGTTACCACCGCCAAGAATGATAATGAAGCCAGGGCTCTATTAGAGCTAATGGGCATGCCTTTCAGGAGAACTTGATATGGCAAAGCTAGCTAAAGTTGTTAAGTCGAAACGAACGCCCAAGCATAAGGTACAGCAACGTAATCGTTGTCAGCTATGTGGTAGACCGCGTGCTTATATGCGTAGGTTTGGCCTGTGTCGCATTTGTTTTCGAGAGCTTGCTGTAACCGGCGTAATTCCAGGGGTAAGAAAGTCGAGCTGGTGAGAAATGACAGTAACTGATCCGATCGCTGATATGTTGACCCGGATACGCAATGCCATTATGGCGGGCCATGACTCGGTGCTGGTGCCCTCTTCTCAAATGAAGCTCTCGATCGTCAAGATACTGAAGGAGCAAGGCTTTATCGGCCGTTATGAAGTGCTTAAAGGAAAACCACAGTCAATGATCAAGATCCACCTCAAGTACCTAGATGACCAACCTGCGATCTTAGGCTTAGAAAGGGTGAGTAAGCCGGGTTTGAGGGTTTATGTGGAAAAACGTAAGATCCCTCGCGTCTACGGGGGCCTTGGCATTGCTGTCCTATCCACGTCCAAAGGCATCATGACCGGCCAAGAGGCCTGGCGGCAGCATCTTGGCGGTGAAATTCTATGCTATGTATGGTAAATTGACTCAGGAGCCGTGAATCATGTCTCGTATTGGTTTTCTTCCAATTGCTATACCTGAGGGTACCGAGGTGAAGATTGACGGTAGTGAAGTTGTGGTCAAAGGTAGTAGGGGAGAACTCTGCCGTCGGTTCCACCCCGACATTTCTATCACTGTGAAGGACGGGTACCTGATTGTAGCCCGACCTACCGATAACAAGGTTCATCGTTCCTTGCACGGGCTAACTCGTAGCCTGTTGGCGAACATGGTTACCGGGGTGAGCACAGGTTTCGAAAAAGTCCTGGAAATAAACGGCGTGGGCTATAGAGCACAGAAAAGCGGCGAAAAGCTGTTGCTCCAGGTAGGATATGCCAATGCTGTGGAGTTTTCCCCTCCTCCTGGCATAAACATCAGCGTGGAAGGTACAAATCGCGTTCGTGTAGCCGGTGTCGACAGAGAAGCAGTCGGGGAGACGGCGGCCAAAATCAGGGCGGTGCGCCCTGCCGATCCCTACAAAGGTAAAGGCATCAAGTATTTTGGAGAGGAGCTACATCTTAAACCTGGCAAAGCAGGCAAGAGAAGCAAGAAATAGTGGTCATGACGAGCGGGAGAAACTCAGAGACAATCAGGAAGATACGACACAGGCGGGTGAGGCGGAAGGTGAAGAGCACTCCCTCACGGCCTCGATTATGTGTGTTCCGTAGCCTGAATCATATCTACGCCCAGCTCGTTGACGACTCTGCAGCCAACACTTTGATTTCCGTGAGCACGCTTGACCCTCAGTTGAGAGACAAGGTCAACGGAATGAGGAAGAGCCAGAAAGCCGAAGCTGTGGGAACTCTGCTTGCCCAGCAGGCACTGAATAAAGGAATCAAAGAGGCGGTCTTCGACCGTGGCGGCTACAGGTATCACGGCAGAGTTAAGGCTTTGGCCGAGGGCGCCAGGAAAGCTGGATTGAAGTTATGAGAGTGAGCTTATGAAAGCGGTTACCAAAGTAAAAGAAGAGAGAAGCAAAATCGACCCCTCAGATCTGAATCTCGAAGAGAAGCTGTTAGGCATCGACCGTGTAACCAAAGTAGTCAAAGGCGGCAGACACCTTCGGTTTAGAGCCCTGGTGGTAGTTGGCGATGGCCAGGGACATGTTGGGTTTGGCCTGGCTAAAGCAGGGGCAGTCCCCGAGGCGGTCCGAAAGGCCGGGGCCACGGCCAAGAAGGATCTTATTGAAGTGCCCATCAAAGAGGGCACCATCCCTCACGAGATTCTGGCTAAGTTCGGAGCATCCAAGGTCTTGCTCAAACCGGCGGCGCCCGGCACAGGCTTGATTGTCAACAATACCTCCAGAGCTTTGCTTGAATTGGCTGGCGTAAAGGACGTCCTGGGCAAATCATTAGGCGGACCAAGTAAGATCAACGTGGCTAAGGCAACCATGCTGGCCCTGACTCACCTGAAGAGAACTGAGGAAGTAACCACGCAAACAGGTGTTGAAGCACAAGAGGAGGCATATGAAACAGAATGAACTGAAGCCTCCTGCAGGTGCCAAACATAAGAGGAAACGTATAGGTCGAGGAAACGGCAGCGGGCACGGCACCTATTCAGGACGGGGCGTCAAAGGGCAAAACGCTCGCTCTGGCGGGGGCGTGCGCCTCGGCTTTGAAGGCGGCCAGTTGCCCTTGATAAAACGGCTGCCGCGAAAAAGAGGCTTCACCAACATCTTCAAAGTGGAATATAACACTGTCAATGTGGGGAAGCTAGGCATCTTCTCACCGGGAACCGAGGTAACCTCCGAGGAACTACTCCGGGCAGGGTTGATAAGCGCTCCCCGTCGTCCGACCAAAATCCTTGGCCAGGGCGATATCCAGCACCCGTTAGTGGTCAAGGCTAACAAATTCTCTTCATCGGCACAGAAGAAAATCCTGGCTGCCGGAGGGAAGGTAGAACAGGCTTAACATGCAGCGCAGAACGAATCGACCCCGCCTCGTCCAGGCAATGATGGACATATGGACATTGCCTGATCTAAGGCGAAGAATCCTTTTTACCCTCGGCATATTGATGGTCTTTCGGTTTCTGGCCCA
>JBKHJJ010000107.1:0-4787 GCA_046538185.1 Dehalococcoidia bacterium | reverse complement strand
GCTATCATTCCCCAGTCAACACCACTGGCTTGGACATCAATCTTTATCCCTCCTGCTCCCAGGTTTACCCCTTCCGCTTCAAGATAGGTACGCAGCTCATAGGTGCTACCCTCAAATGCCGTTGTAATTTTGACTTCCTCACCTTTCAAGCCCTCAAGCGTATCGCCAACCTGCCTGATAGTATCAATCTGGTCCTCCGGGTCTTCTACCTCCCCCTTAGCTCTGCTGATAAAATCAGGCAGTGTAACTTCTTCAGGTCCACCGCTGAGTGCAGAAGAGAAAAGCACTACACCTACCACCACTACCAGAAGCAGTATGTAGAAGAAGCCGCTACGCCACCATTTTCCTTGCATATGGTTGCCTTTCTGGACATTATAGCAAATACCCTGCAAGTTGAAAAATTCCGCTTTCCAGTTCGGAGGCGGTGTGGGTTGTATCAGGGTTCCAATGCCTCACAATTACGCATCGCTTTGGAAGTGTGCATTCTAAGAGTGGCTTGGCCGGATTCCACTATCATGGTATAATTTGGTTGGAGGTCATCACCTTTCTGGAAGCGGAGGAAATAGCGCACCTGGCTACTGAGCTTGCTTCGGAAAAGCAGGCAAGGGACATTGCTATGCTGGACGTGACGGGTCTGTGTTCTTTCGCGGACTACTTCGTTATTTGCACCGGAGATACTAAGCGGCATGTTGAAGCTATCTGGCAGGAGATCGGTGAGGTATTGAAGAGTAGAGGAATTATGCCCCATCACAATGAGGGCAGCTCTGACTCAGGCTGGATGCTGGCCGATTTCGGTTCGGTCATTGTTCATATATTTGCCCCATTGGAGCGTGATTACTATCAACTGGACAAACTATGGGACAAGGCGACCCCGGTAGTGAGGATTCAGTAGATCCAGTTGTCCAGGCCCCGGTCATAGTCGAGAATCTCGTCTGCTGAGAAGAACAAGTCTATTTCCTCCGAGGCAGTCTGCTTTGAATCCGAGCCATGCACCAGGTTATGTCCTATATCAATGCCAAAGTCACCTCTGATGGTGCCAGCGCAGGCGTTAACAGGGTCGGTTCCTCCCATGATCTGCCGAACTATCTGCACGGCATTCTCACTTTGGAAGATGATAGCGATGACCGGGCCAGAGGTGATGAAGTTCACCAGAGCCTCAAAAAACCCCTTTCCTCTATGAATCGCGTAGTGGCGTTCAGCCAGGCTTCTATCCACGCGTAGCATTTTCATAGCGACGATCTTAAGCCCCTTCTTTTCCAGGCGAGAAATGATCTCCCCGGCCAGTCCTCGCTGTATGGCGTCCGGTTTGATAAGTACCAGACTCTTCTCCATGATGCGAATCTCCTTCCTTTCTCCTTGTCCCGGCTCCTTTCTAAATCATTGTCAGTAGAGTGATCAAATCCACGTTTTCTACGGAGTCAACTACTTCATCGGCCTTATCCAGCCTTTGTCGAGGATGCGTGTTAGTTACAGCTAGGCACTTCATGCCAGCGGTTTTGGCTGCTTGGATTCCTGAGGGCGAACCTTCGATTACGAGGCAATCTTCAGGTGCGATTCCCAGCCTCTCGGCTGCCAGGAGGTATATCTGAGGACTGGGTTTGCCCTCCGATACTTCTTGACCGGAGACGGTACAATCGAAGACTCCCTCTAGATTGAGCTCGCTCGTGACCAGGTCGATATTCTCCTTGGGCGCTGAAGAAACCAGGCCCAGCTTGAAATTTCCTGCCTTAATGTCGTTGAGCAGTCTTACTACTCCTGGAAAAGGCTTGATGTTTCCTGTTACCTTACGTCGAAAGTTTTCTTCCCTCTCCTGTACTATGGTCTTGACGTCTTCTTCGGCAAGCTCGCTGCCAACAACGCTGCTGATTATGAAATCATTTTCGGTGCCAAAGAGCCTGCCAAAATCTTGAACCTTAAATTCTATCCCCCTTTTGGCAAGGGTCTCCTGCCAGGCAGCGAGATGGAAAGAATGGGAATCGGCAATGACTGCATCCATGTCCCAAAGGATCGTCTTTCTTGACTGCCGCCAGACGTAGAACAGGAAGTCACCTTCGACTGCGGCTGTACCGTCCTTGAGAGAAAGCACTCCCTTGGTTTCCACCAGCCTTCTCGTCAGTTTGGTGACCCAGGCAGAGGCCTTGATTGGCTCATTGATCGGCACAACCTGCTTGAATTTTATCTCGCTCTTGGCAGTGACGCCAAACTCAATGCCAGAGCAAAGCATGGCATAGGCAGTTGCTTCGTCAAGCAGGGTGTAGAGGATACCACCATGGATGGTATCATTCCAGCCTTGGTGAAACTCTCCGCCAGTGAAGTCCGCGGTGACCTTCTCTCCGTCGTAGACAGGCCTGAGCTTGAGCCCTATAGGATTCTGCTGGCTACAGGCAAAACAGAACCTCGCTGTGTATTCAGCACCTGGTTTGGGAATTTCCATTTTTCGTCTCGCTTGATTTACTCACAGTAGCAAAAGGGGGCCTCTTATCCCTGGGATTAGTTATATGAGGAGGCCGAAGATATAACGGCTGCAGGGTGATCGGGTCATCGCGTTCTCCTCTAGTCAGTTTCCGCCAACCTAATGCAGCCAGAGCAGTGCTTCGACATGGACTAATACTGTGGGAAACTATGGCTTGCTTGCCCAGGGTTCGCTGTATTTCCTTCATCATGCCGGAAGGAATTTCGCCGCAAAAAAGCGTTTTCTCCTTAATTCGAGGCCAGAGATCTGTAAGCGTGCTCAGATTGGGCTCTTCCAGATGTTGCCATTCATCACCTATCTGCCGGTAAAGGGCCGTGGCTACCTGTTCGCGACCAGCCTTGTAGATGGGGCGAAGGGGCAATCCGGTAAAGGCGAAGTCATATGCTTCAGCTTCTGATGTGTCTATTCCCACCAGAGGAATATTCAGGGCGAAAGCCAGGCCCTTGGCCGTGCTCACCCCCACCCTGAGCCCGTTGAAGCTCCCCGGGCCCCTGGCTACGATGATTGCTAGCATAGAGCCTAGCTCCACTCCAACTTGTTGTAGCAGACAAATCAGGTTGGGGAGCAGCTCTACCGTATGGTTGCGTGATGTTTGCCAGGTTAGCGAGGCCATCAGGCAACCCCCCTCGGACAGCGCAATACTGGTCGTATTGGACGAAGTGTCTATAGCTAATTCCATAACAAAAATCTGGGTTCCAAGCTCGACACAGACGATTGGAGAACGCGAAACGACAAGTCAGAAGCCAAAGTGTCTGGCATTTCCCTTTATCGTCAGGGTCTTCCTTTGCTTGTCAGTTGTTCGACCAGTTTCCGATATCGCCCACCTTGAGGTTTCAGGCAGACAGAGCGCTCTATCGGGGAAGCAGGGACATAGTGCAATGTGATAAGCAAATTGTCACGGGGCAGTATCTGTATTGCTTTCTCTGCCCATTCAACCACGCATACTCCATCGCCGTAGAAATAGTCTTCCAACCCCAGCTCGGCGATTTCATCAATACTATCCAGGCGGTAGAAATCTATGTGGTACAGGGGAAGTCGGCCATGATATTCTCTGAGGATGACAAAGGAAGGACTGAAGGCATGTTCCTTAACAGCCAGTCCGTGAGCGATACCCTGGACAAGGCAAGTCTTCCCTGTTCCCAACTCGCCTACGAGAAGGAAAACATCAGCTTTCCGAGATAATTCGCCCAGGTAGTTTCCCAGGAGCTGAGTTTCTTCGGGGCTATGTGATTCTAGCTTCATGAGCTCCGTTCCTAAAGTGTTCCCAGCCTCCTTTTCTGTAAGGGACGGTATTTCCCTGGCTGTCCACGACGGTCACTCGCGTGGCTAACCGTTCTTTGGTTATCTCGCCGATTACACTAACCGGACAGTCCAGGGCTTGCTTAGCGCGGGCAATAGTCGCCTGATCAGCAACGAAAAGAAGCTCGTAGTCCTCTCCGCCGCATAAAGCCAACTCTTGATGATTGGAGAAATTGGCTTTCAGCAGGGGGTGCACTGGCACTTGCTCCATCGTTACCTTAGCATTCACTGTGCTGGATTCACATATGTGGTCAAGGTCAGCCAGGAGCCCATCGCTGAGATCTATAGCGGTCCTGACTCCCTGCTCGACCAGGACCTGACCTTCTCTTACTCTTGGCACGGGCTGAAGATGAGCCTGTCTCAACATAGTTCTTGCTTCATTATCTAACGCAAGCTTGTTCCTCAGCATTACTAGGCCAGCGGCCGATAATCCCAGGTATCCTGTGACAGCTATTTGCTCGCCGGGGGAAGCTGTTGACCTTCTGAGTATTGTTTCTCCGTCGGAGTAACCTATAAGTGTTACAGTGATAACCACGTTGGGAGATGTAGCTACGTTGCCTCCAACCAGGGCCACTCCGAATTCCCTAGCAAGGTGTACCATGGCACTGGTGAACTTAGAGATGTCTTCTACCTCCAGTTCGCTAGGTAGTGCCAGAGAAAGCAAAGCATACTTGGGGACACCGCCCATTGCAGCTATGTCGCTCAAATTCACTGCCAGTGCTTTCCAGCCTAGTTCCTCCCAGCCAGTGATGGTCAGATCGAAGTGTATATCCTGGACCATAGTATCAGTAGTAGCTAACTGGATGTGATTGTCAGTTTGCCAGGCAGTAGCATCGTCGCCAATGCCCACCAGGACCTCTTGATAACGAGTGCGTTCAGAATTCGCGGGTACAGCTATACTGCGTATTAGGTCGATCAGGCCGAATTCTCCTAATTGCGATAGTGTCATTATCGGAATTATAGCACTGGCTTTCTTTGACATTCTAGCTGTGCGTTGCGGATGCCCGGATCATGG
>JBKHJJ010000007.1:0-21219 GCA_046538185.1 Dehalococcoidia bacterium | reverse complement strand
CATTCGTACCCTGCTCCTTACCTTCTTCTTCCGCCATATGACAGAGCTGATCACTGGGGGCTATCTCTATATTGCTCAGCCGCCCCTCTATCGCATCAAGTCCGGTAAGCAGGAATTCTGGCTTCACTCTGAACAAGAGAAGGAAGCAAAACTCAAGACACTTAAGACAGACAAACTGGACATCCAGAGGTACAAAGGACTGGGAGAGATGAGCCCCGAACAGCTATGGGAGACGACCATGAATCCTGCCAGCAGAACCCTGCTGCAGGTACAGGTAGAAGATGCTATGGTCGCCGACCAGGTCTTCGCCATGCTGATGGGCGACGAAGTTCTGCCCCGCAAGAGATTCATCCAGGCCCATGCCCAGAGCGTGAAAAACCTGGATATTTAGTCGATGGGTTTCCCCAGACCGCGGCTATGCCGTACGGGGCACAGCCCACTAGGGAATCTCCATAATGGCACATGTGGAAGAATCTGTATAATCACTTCTTATACTTCCAGTGACAGATCAAGATGAATCCAATTGATCTCATTGCTCAAGTGTGATCGGGGATTGCACAGGTTATTGTCGAAAGGGATCGCAAGCGTGTGGGTAGCGGCAGTGCATTCCTAGTCCACGGCGGACTTGTTACTAATAGTCATGTAATAAGGCCTGCCAGAATAGATGCGACTTGTATCAGGTTCGAAGATACCGATCCAGACGATGCCGGTAGCTACATTAGGCTTCTGCCAGAAACGTGTTATAAGGCCATCGCCGCCGAGTCCCCAGAGAACGATAAGGACCACGCATTCCTACAGCTTTCTAAATCAGAATTCGAAGGCCGACATCTGTTTGAGTTCACCGACTCGATGGAGATCTCAGTGGGGCAGCAAGTACTATTTCTTGGATTTCCATTTGGAATGTCGCAGTTAACATGTCACCTTGGTTACGTATCAAGTATGCGCACACGAAACGGCGTTGATATCATTCAGATAGACGGCAGTGTCAATGGGGGCAATTCCGGTGGCCCTTTATTGGATCCCAGCTCAGGAAAGGTTGTCGGCATCGTCACACGAGCAGTTACTGGTTTTATTGCAGAACAATTCGACCAACTGATTTCTGCATTGAGAAAGAATCAGGAAGCGCTCTCACAAAGCCATACCTTCATGAGAGTTGGAAGAATAGATCCAATCCAGGCAATAAAGGCATCCCAGGCTGCAATGGAACAGATTGCTCGAAACCTACGGGGCTCTGCCAATGTCGGAATCGGATATGCCTACTCATCGAACTGCGTCCGCTATCATATAGCGAGCTTGAACTTGTAACTGTTTACAGGATCAAGCGACAGAGACAAATAACAAATCATTGGCACTGACTCCGCAGGGCAGCTGCAAATAAGGGGACTACAAACGACAGTCCGTTATCCTCCGGATGCCGGGTATATCTTGTGTTCTGCCACGTATTTTTCAACTTCAGCGGGCACCAAATAACGAATGGACAACCCTTCTGCCAGGCGCCGGCGAATTTCCGAGGAGCTAATGCCGATTACGGGCATGTCAAGCTGTATAACGCTGTCCAGCAGGCTAGGTATTGCCGTTTCCAGGTGCTTCAAATCCTTGAAGCCTAATCTGGGGGCAACCACCAGTTTGCATAGCCGAACTAGTTCCTGTGGTTCCTTCCACGAAGGCAACTCGGCCAAGGTATCACGTCCGAGGAGAAAGAAAAAACTGGCTTCATCGCCCAGCTGCTTCCGTAGCACGGTAATGGTATCCACGGTGTAGGAGGGGCCCGGGCGCTCCACCTCCAGGGTACAGAGCTTGAAATGAGGGTTGTCACCTATGGCACGGCGTACCATTTCTACCCTGTGGGTGGCCGGGGTAATTTTACAGTCGGGCTTGAGCAAGGGCTGCCCGGCAGGCACGAAAAGAACTTCCTGAAATCCCAGTTTTATTCTGGCTTCCTCCGCGACAATTAGATGCCCTACATGGATAGGATCAAACGTACCACCAAGAACGCCTATGTTCACTACCCTATTTTCTCGGTTTGGGTCGGAATACCGCTAATTGAGGATGGGGGCTTCTCTCTTCGCCCTTTCTTGACTGACCTACCATTTCCATGGCTGCCCTGGCCAATTCTAACACAGCCCGACCGCTCATTGCAGAGATGTAGAACACGGGCACCCCAAGGCTGTCCAGCTCCTTCTTGATTTCAGATAAACGACCTTGCACTTGTGGCAAATCCACCTTATTCAGGGCTAGAATTCTTGGCTTCTGCACTAATTCCTGTTTATAGAAAGCTATCTCCTCTTCCAGCTGCCTCAGATCATCGAGGACACTCCGCGAGCTCCCATCCAACAAAAGGATTAGCAGCCTGGTCCTTTCAACGTGCCGCAAAAACTTGTTCCCCAGGCCTTTGCCAAGATGGGCACCTCCCATCAGGCCGGGGATTTCGGCAGCAACAAAAGCTTCCCTGTCGCCTGACATCACTCCCACAACCGGCTCGCGGGTTGTAAAAGGGTAATCGGCGATCTCAGGCCTGGCCCCGGTGAGCGCGGACAACAGCGTGGATTTCCCCGAGTTGGGATGACCAACGATACAGATATCAGTAATCGGCTTTAGCTCAAGCACAAGACAGCGTTCTTCTCCCGGCCGGCCTTTGCCCGCTATCTCCGGAGCCTGGTTCACCGCGGTGGCAAAACGCGCATTGCCCAGTCCTCCCTTGCCTCCCTCAGCTACTACAACCTTCTCTCCGGCAGCACTCAAGTCGGCCAGTACTGTCTCGACTCCCGAACCGAACTTAGCGGAAACCACCGTACCCACCGGTACCGGAATAACGAGGTCCTCCCCCTTCTTACCCCGCCTCCGCCACCCCTGCCCCCGGGCCCCATTCCTCGCTGCAAATTCCTTTCCTCTCTTGGTCAGGCTCACATCAACTTCGTCACGACTGGCAACCACGACGACATCCCCACCATCCCCACCATCCCCACCGTCCGGACCACCAAATCGCACATATTTCTCCCTGCGAAAGCTGACACACCCATCCCCACCAGTTCCACCTCTAACTATGATTTCTATGTTGTATACCATTTACACATAGCCCACCATAGGCTTAAGTATCTTTATAGTTCACTAATATTTATAATAAGTAACTTTGTCCTGGCCTGGACGGGTGGTGATGTCAAGCAAGACTTATAACAAATCTAGGCATGGAGAAACAACAATTTGTTCACAAATCGGTACTACTTGTGCACAGGTTGATGTGGCTTTTTGTGATCCTTGTGAGAGCTGATCTTCTTTTTGATCTCGGCAATGTGGTCCTGAAGGTGAGGATTTTGGTCTAGTTCGCCCGCTATCCTTTCGTAGCCGTGGAGAATCGTAGCATGATTTCTGCCGCCCAATGCGGAGCCGATTTCGATGAGAGAACTGTCATGTTCTTCGCGCAGTAGATAGACGGCAATATGTCGTGCCAGACTGGTTCTCTTGTCCCTCTTCTTGCCCACTAATTCTTCTGTCGAAAGGTCGAAATGGTCTGCGACTGCCTGAAGGAGCGATCTTGTGTCCTGTTTGCCAGGTGCGCCTGTTAATAACTTGTTGACCATTTGGGGAGTGAGCCTGGTGCCGGTTAACTTAGTGTGGGCAGTCAGACAGATCAAGGCTCCTTCGAGTTGGCGTACATTCTCGCATACTTTCTCCGCTATAATGCGCAGCACTCCATCGAGCTGGGTGGCCATGGTCTTTTCTGCCTTAGCCCGTAGAATATCGAGGCGGGTTTGAAAATCGGGCGGTTGTATATCGATAACAAGACCCCCTTCCAGGCGTGATTTTAGCTTGTTACTGAGCGGCTGCATCTCTTTGGGGGCGCAATCAGCGGTGATAACGATCTGGCGGTTATTGCTGTACAGTTCGTCAAAGGTGTGGAAGAAACACTGTAAGGTCTGTTTCTTGTCAACCAAGAAGTGAGCGTCATCAAATAGCAATATGTGAATATTTCGGAACTTGCTACGGAACTTATCAACCTGGTTTTCTCTCACAGCCGACACAAATTCATTGGCAAATTGTTCCGCGGTGGTGTAGGCTGTTCGCAGCCCGTTATTTGTCGTTAGATGCCCGATAGCATGCAGTAAGTGAGTCTTACCCTGTCCGGTGCTGCTGTGAATGAAAAGAGGATTGTAGCTGCTTCCGGGATTCTCGGCTACTTCTACAGCGGCGGCGTACGCTAGGCGATTGAAGGCACTCACAACAAGGTTGTCGAATGTATACTTCGGATTCAATCGGTACTGTGGAGCTCTGGTGCTTGTCCCGCCATCGGTGTGGATGGCCGATGGGCTGGCTGATAGTTGTTCCTGTCGGCTATTGACCAGAAACTGGACGTCGACGTCCCTGGCCACTATATCGACCAGGGTCTTCCTTACTAGAGAGTAAAGGCGTTTTGACAGCCATTCGGCGACAAAAACGTTGGGAACGCCGACGACAAAGACATTGTGCTCGTAGTTTAGACCTTGGCTGCTGCTTAGCCAGGTATCGTAGTTTGCCTTGCTAACTTGAAGCTGAAGCTCGTCGAGGGCTCTCTTCCAAATCTGTTTCGCTGAATCCAATTTGTACCCGTTCCCCGCAAGGCTCATCCACAAGGATAACTGAAAAGGGTATCAAGACAAGGGGAGAAAGATGCGAAATACCCTTTTACAGGATAGCAAGTTTCCCCAAAGCTTTTCTAGGCGAACTTTGACATAATGAAAGAAATTATGAAAAATAGCCTGTGCTATGAAAGTGCGCACCGTGTTCATGGGTACGCCGCAATTTGCGGCCGCCATATTGGAGTCCGTGCTCCGGAATTCCTGCCAGGTGGTTGCCGCCTATACTCAGGCCGATAAACCGGCCGGCAGGGGGCACCGGGTTGCTATTTCGCCGGTGAAGAAACTGGCACTTGCCCGGGAAATACCCGTTATTCAGCCGAAGACCCTGAAATCGGCCGAGGAACAGGAGAAGCTGGCCAGCTTTCAGCCCGAGCTGATAATCTTAGCCGCGTTTGCCTTTGTTCTTCCCCCCGAAATACTCTCGTTGCCTCGATTTGGCTGTCTGAACATTCACCCTTCATTGTTGCCGCGCCACCGAGGGGCTGCTCCGGTAGCCAGTACCATTCTCTGTGGAGACGAAGTCACTGCCGTTACCATAATGTTAATGGACACGGGATTGGATACAGGGCCGATTGTGGCTCAGGAGAGGGTGGAGGTTGCCTCTACGGATACCACCGGCTCGCTTACCTCCAGGCTGGCCGATGTGGGAGCCAGGCTTCTGATGAAGACCCTACCTAAGTGGCTGAACGGCGATCTGAAGCAATGGGTCCAAGATGAGTCTCAGGCTAGCTACAGTAAGCAGATAACCAGCGAAGACGCCGAGATCGATTGGCACCTTTCGGCGGTTGAGCTCTGGCGGAGGGTAAGGGCATATAACCCCTGGCCGGGCTCCTATACCTGGTGGCAGGGGAAGAGGCTCAAAGTCCACGAGGCTGTGCCCTGTGAGGCTGGGCCAAGTGGGGCACTGGGGGAAGTAGTAGCCTTGAAAGAGGCTCCCGGGGTTGGGGTAATAACCGGCCATGGCATTCTGGGACTTGCTCAAGTTCAACTGGAAGGAAAACAACGAATGTCGACCGATAGTTTTGTGCGCGGAAAAAAAGATTTCGTCGGTTCGGTTCTGGGGCAACACTGAGTGCAGTGCTGTTCCACCAGTCCCGGTTCCGGATTGTGGACTTAACGGTTATCTCCCTGCTACAGGCCTATTCTGCTGGCTACCTGGCGCATCCCCATGATGACATCTGTGACCAGATCCCTTGGTTCCACACTTAGCATTGCTGCTCCCTTTTCTATCACAGAACGGTTCACGCCGGCAGCAAATGCCTTGTCCTTCCACTTCTTCATCACCGACTTGGCTTCTAGGTCTGCCACGCTTCTGGAAGGGCGGACAAGGGCTACTGCCGAGACGAGCCCGGTTAGCTCGTCAACGGCATACAGAGTCTTCTCCATGTTGCTCTGCGGCTCGACCTGATTCATTATGCCCCAGCCGTGTGATACGATCGCTCTTATATATTCGTCCGGCCAGCCCCGTTCCTCTAGGATCTCCTGTGCTTTGCTACAATGCTGATCCGGGAAACGTTCATAATCCAAATCATGCAGCAGCCCAACGATGCCCCACTTCTCTTCATCTTCACCCGACTTCCGCGCCATGTAGCGCATCACTCCCTCCACGCAATACGCATGCTTCAATAGGCTTTCTTCCTGGTTGAATTCCTTGAGCAGGGACAGTGCTTCATCATATGTCGGCTGGTGTTTCTCCATCCTATTACCTCCTAACTCGTGTTTTCCTAGGTAGCGAATTCGAATTTGCCTGCACTTTGTCTATCAGCCTCTTCTCTTTCCCAGCTTGCCTTCAAACCAGCCGGCTTTGACAGCCGACCTAGCGTCTATGGCAACAACATAGGGCTTGATGTCCAGAAGAGGGGTACCGTCCAGGGCATCCAGCCCTTTGACGGTGAGGATATTCTTCTCCCTGGCCACCAGCTCCGCTATGGTCAGTCCCAGGGGACAGGGCCTATCTGGTGACCTGGTGGCGAACAGGCCGTGCAGAGTGTCGTCCCAAGGGGTCTTCACCAGCAGACTATATCCCTGAGACTTGTGAAACCAGTAGATAACTACAATATGGGAGAATTCCTCGATGTCATTCAAGCCTTCTTTGAATTCCTCGAAAACCTCTATCTGGGAGATCTCCTCACTTCTATTGGTCTGGGAGTGTGCCTCCCTCCGGTGCTTGTAAGGGGAATGAATTATCCCGATGGGCTTCAATTCCAGGCTGCGCCTCTTTTCCATCCGACTGCCCCAGGCCTTGCTGGATCGGCTAATGACTCTCCAAATTATATCATCAGGCACATGGTTCACAACCCGAGTGGGGCTGATTGTTTGGCCGACAGGATGGCAAGAACCGGCGATAGGCGAAGCCAGTCATGTTACTTCGTTGTCTGTCCACCGTTCTTGCCCGCCAGGATCACGGTGAAACCTGCATCAGCAGAGAAACCCTGTTGTGGTAGTTCAATATGGTCTACTTCGCCCGGCTTCTGGAACAACGTTGATATGGTCTGCTCAACAGAAAACCCAGTTTGTTTCAAGAGTACCCCTACCTCATTGTAGCTACAGAACGTAGCATGTCCGTACAAATGATGTCGCGCTTCTTTCTTCCTGTGATAAAGCTGGCCCCAGGGGCTCTCCTTCAATATCAGGCCCAATACCAGTTTTCCCTGACTTCCGAGGACACGGGCCGCTTCGGACAAGACCTTCTCGGGGCAGTCAACGAAACATAAGACAACAACAAGCAAAGCTGCGCCGAAAACACCGTCCTTGAATGGCATTTCCTCCCCTTTGCTTAGGAACACGGTTGCGCCTTTATTCCGAGCCATCTCCAGAAGTCTGCGTGAAGGATCCAGGCCGATACTTATACCTAAAGCTTGAGCAAAACGACCACTGCCTACCCCCACTTCGAGCCAGGGCTTGGGTAGCAAAGGTAGAACCTGTCTCAGAGCCTCAACCTCTGAAGCAAATATCAGTCTTCCCTCTTGCTCAAACCAGGCATCATAATCTGAGGCCAGAGAATCAAAGGCACGAGTCTTACGCTCAACCATTGCTACGGAGAAAACGATCCTTTGAAACGACCATTGCCATGCAGTAGTACCAGGTGTGATCTGTAGTTGCCCTTTTCGCCCCTAGATTGTGTCCCCAATGTGTAGCCGACTCCAGATAGCAATGGCCCGGGCCAGAGACTCGATGCTGGAACATTGGGGCGTTTCGCTATTAAAGCAAAGCTTCATATAATTCTTGAGCAGAAGTGCGCCTACGCTTTCGGTCGCCGAACGCACTGCCCCCAACTGGGTAATAATGCTTTCGCAGTCACGCCCGTCCTTGATCATTCTCTCAACGCCCCGAACCTGTCCCTCAATCCTTCTTAACCGGTTCAACAGCACCTCTCTTGATATCGTGTCTTCAGCCATCATATCCTCCCGAGTAATCGGCTCCTTTGCCTTACCATACCCTGCCGGGGTATAATGTGCGGCGGCATCAAATCTGACCGCTTTGTTTTTTTGATTTTGCCGCGTGCTGTCTAATGTATCAGGGAGTCACATCAACAATCAAGGAGGTGCCAATGGACGAGTTCGAGCCCAAGATAGTTGCTTTCTTGTGCAACTGGTGCTCCTACGCCGCTGCTGACCTGGCGGGTACCTCGAGGCTGCAATATCCGCCAAATGCAAGGACGGTAAGGGTGATGTGCTCGGGGAGAGTCAACGAGCTCCTGATTCTGAAAGCCTTTGCCCTGGGCGCAGACGGCGTTCTGATAAGTGGTTGCCATCCAGGGGACTGCCACTATATGAAGGGCAATTTATCCGCGAGACGAAGGGTGAGCGGCTTGAAGCCTTTCCTCGAGGCTATGGGAATTGATAGCGATAGACTGAGACTGCAATGGGTTGGAGCCTCTGAGGGGCCAAAAATGGCTGAGAGTATTAGAGATTTCACCGAGACTATAAGAAATCTTGGCCCGAGTCCGCTCAAGAGGAGTCAGAAGTGAGCATTGAGTATGTATCGACGATATGTCCCTACTGTAGTTGCGGCTGTGGCATTGACCTGGTTATTCAGGATGGGAAAATAATCGGACAGGAACCCTGGAAGGAACATCCGGTTAACCAGGGAGGAAATTGCCCTAAAGGCAAGAATGCTTATGAGTTTCTGTATAGTGAAGACAGGCTGAAGATGCCACTGGTCAGAAAGAATGGCAACTTTGAGGAGACATCTTGGGACGAAGCCCTTGACCTGATTTCGTCCAAGCTGAAGGAGGCTGGTCCGGATGAATTTGGATTCATAGCCTCATGTCGGAACAGCAATGAGGATGCTTATGTAATGCAGAAATTTACCCGTCTGGTGATGGGTACGAATAATGTAGAGTACTGCGGTAGATTATGTCACTCTCCTGCTGCCGCGGCTCTAATTCCTGCCATGGGTTCAGGGGCAATGCAGACGTCCCAGCCCGAAATTGAGCTCGCGGACTGTATTTTCCTCGCTGGCGTTAATATTACAGAGACATTCCCCTTGATAGCTCGAAGGATATACAGAGCGAAAGGCAAGGGGGCCAAGATCATCTACACTGACCCCAGGAACACGGCCACGGCAAGACATCTGGCTGATATACACCTGCAACTGAAGTCGGGCACAGATGCTGCCCTGATAAATGCCATGATGAGCATCATCCTGGCGGAGGGACTGGAGGACAAAGATTTCATCGCATCAAGGACAGTTGGGATTGATGAACTGCGCGCTTTTCTAGGCAAGATAGACCTGAAACAGGCAGAAGAAATCACCGGGGTGCCATTAGAAAAGATTAAAGAGGCGGCAATTACTTATGCTAAGGCAGAAAGGGGATGCATTCTCTATGACCAGGGCATGTCCCAGCATTATGTCGGCACCGACAATGTCAGGAATCATGCCAACCTGGCTCTTCTCTGCGGGCATGCCGGTAAGGCAGGTAGTGGAATAAACTCAATGAGAGGGCAGATCAATGGTGAGGGGAGTGGTGATATGGGCTGCCTGTGTGTCTTCTATCCGGGATTCAAGCGTGTTGGTGAGGAGGCTGCGAAATTCTTTGAAGAGGCCTGGGGAGTGGACAATCTGCCTACCAAGCCCGGTATTACCTATATAGATATGCTCTATGAATGCCCTTACCTCTACGTGGTCGGTGGAGACCCGATGATGGCAGTTCCCGATGTTAACAACGTGAAGAAAGCTCTGGAAAAGGCTAAATTCCTCGTGGTCCAGGACATATTCCCCACTGAGATATCTAAGCTTGCCCATGTGGTGCTGCCGGCGGCTACCTGGGTGGAGAGAGAAGCTACCCATACCTGGATAGACAGGAGGGTGCAAAAGGTAAACAAAGTCGTTGAACCCCCTGGTGAAGCCAGGCCTGATTGGTGGATCATGTGCAAGCTGGCGGAGAAAATGGGCTACAAGGACAAATTCGATTTCTCTTCGAGTCAAGGTATATTTGAGGAAATAAGAAGCTGTGTTCCCCAATACAAGGGGATAACCTACGATCGACTAGCTAACACGATAGGAGGAATTCACTGGCCCTGCCCGTCGGAAGACCACGCGGGCACGCCCACTATGTTCCTGGAAAAGTTCAACACTCCTGACGGCCTGGGCCACTTCCAGGCTGTGGAGTTTAAGCCTCCTGCCGAACCACCTGATGCCGAGTATCCCTATGTTCTGACTACGGGAAGAAGCATCTTCCACTATCACACAGGATCAATGACCCGAAGAACGCCAAAACTGGTAGACGAGGTTCGACATGGTTTTGTTGAGGTTAATCCTGAGGATGCCAGCAAGGCAGGACTTAACAACAAGGACATGGTTACCCTGGAGACAAGGCGGGGGAGCATTAAAGCTGAAGTCAAAATAACCGATGAAGTACCTGCAGGGCTATTGTTTGTCCCCTTCCACTTTTCTGAATCCCGTGCCAATGTGCTGACGATTTCAGCCTTAGACCCGAGCGCAAAGTGCGCTGAAACTAAGGTCTGTGCTGCCAGACTAAAGGCAAAGCAATAGACCCAAATAGGGCTGAGCAGGAGCGACAACCAGACGTTTCCAAGGAGTCAACGCCAGGAAAACTGGAGAGTAAGAATCAAGGGAGGTAATGTAATGAAGGGAGACATGTATCTTGCACGGTCTTCTGACGACGAAATCCTTAGCAAGTCTGAATACGGCGGTGCAGTGACAGCGCTGCTTGAATTTGCCCTGGAAAGCAAAATGGTGGATGCCGTGGTGGCGGTAAAAGCCAGGGGTGGTGACAGGTATGATGGGGTCCCTACGCTCATAACTGACCCGGAGGCGGTGGTGGAGACCGCTGGGTCGCTGCACTGTGCGTCGCCCAATATCGCACGGTTTCTCAAGGAGTACCTGCATGGCGCTATCGACATGAAGATAGCGGTGGTATGCAAGCCCTGTGATGCCAGGGCTACTATAGAGCTGGCCAAAAGGACTCAGATCAATATGGATAACCTGATTCTCATCGGCCTTAACTGTACCGGAACACTGCCGCCAGCAGCGGCAAAGCAGATGTTTCGTGAAGAGTTCGGGGTGAATCCGACTGACGTGATCCGGGAAGATTTGGAGGAAGGCAAGTTGACTATTACGTTGAAGGATGGGACTGAGAAACAGAAGGATCTGGACGAGCTTGAGCAGAAGGGGTACGGAAGAAGAGAGAATTGCCGCAGGTGCGACGTTAACATACCGATTATGGCAGACATAGCCTGTGGCAAATGGGGAACAGATGATAAAAACACGACCTTCATCGAGGTCTGTTCTGGAAAAGGATCTGACCTGGTCGAGAAAGCCATTGAAGCTGGACGCATCAAGGTAGACAGCCCCAGTAGCGCGGCAATAGCAAGCAGAAAGAAAAGGAATGAAGAAGAGGTCCTGTTGGCCAGGAAATGGCAGGAGAAGGATTTTGCCGTATTGCAGGACATGAGCACCGACGAGAAATTCAGCTACTGGCTTGGAGAGTTTGGCCGCTGCATCAAGTGCTACGGCTGTCGGGACGCTTGCCCAATATGCTACTGTAAAGACTGCATTCTGGAAGCAGACAGGGGAATAGTGACTCCCGGAGAAGTACCGCCTGACATTGTGTTCCCTATGATAAGGAGTGTCCACGTGATGGACTCCTGCGTCAATTGCGGCCAGTGTCAGGATGCCTGTTCCATGGATTTACCGCTCGCCCGACTCATTTTCATGCTGAACAGAGAACTCAACCATATCTTCAAGAACGAACCGGGTATGGATGCAAAAGAGCCTATCCCCCTGAGGTCGATCACAGATGAGGAATTGGCTGTGGCTGGTGTTGAAATCCAGTTCTAGATCCGATCTAGCATCACGGCTGAGCGGCTACCACAGGGTCCGTTCATCCGCATTGGAAGGAGCTAACCTGTAGCTGCTGATAGCATATTGAGGAGACTGGTTACTCTTGACAGACTTAGAAAGGTGACGGCGGGAAGCAATATGAAGATTACGATTGTTTATGATAACGAGGTGAAAGAGGGGGGCTTAAGGGGAGGATGGGGCTTTTCCGCCTTCATTGAAAATCGCGAAGGCTCCCCGGTCCTATTTGACACCGGTGCTGACAGCCCTACACTGTTACATAACATGAAAGAACTCAGTATAGACCCAACGAGTATAGAGAGTATCGTAATCTCCCACGCTCACGGAGATCATACCGGAGGGCTTTCTCAGTTCCTGGAGATAAACGGAAGCGCCCGCCTCTTCCTCCCCAGCGCTTTCAGAGGAGCGCTCCCCGAGCGAAATGTGACTATTGTTGAAGATGCCAGGGAGATCTGTGCCGATGTCTTTTCCACTGGCGAATTGGAAGGGATTGAGCAGTCTCTGGCGCTCAAGACGGATAAGGGGATATTTGTAGTCACGGGATGTAGTCACCCGGCGATGAGGAGTATTCTGAACGCGGCCTCCAACTTTGGAGCGGTATATGGCATCGCCGGAGGTTTCCATGGGTTTCATGACTTTGAGCTCTTTGAGGGTTTATCCCTGATTTACCCCTGCCACTGCACTCAGTATAAGATGGAGATACTGGATTTGTTCCCAAATAGAGCATCGGAGTGTGGGGCAGGACTGGTAATTCAACTATGACCCGGTATCACGGGAAGGCGCATAATGGCCAGGATAATCGTTGTCACAGGAAGAGGAGGAGCAGGGAAGTCAGCTTTTGCTGCTCTGGTCAGCAGATTCCTGAACCCCCCGACGTTGCTTGTTGACCTTGATCCTGACCTTGGCCTTGCGGACATGCTTGGGTTTGACCTTGGGAGGGAAGGGAAAAGGACTGTTTGCGAAGCACTCTATGACGTCATAGATAGAAGAAAGAAGAATATAAGCCCCGCGATTACAATACATGACCAGATGGAATCTTTGCTATGGAGCGATTGTCTGTATGAGGGAAGGAAGATTGACCTCATCACCCTGGGAACGAAGCTCACCGAAGGCTGCCTTTGCGCTCCGGATGAGATACTCAGGAGGGCGATCCCCAAGCTGGCCAAAAACTATACTAACCTGGTAGTGGACTCACCGGCCGGGGTGGAGCATCTAAACCGGAACATAGTATCACAAATAAACGACCTTTTTGTTCTATGCGACCCGTCTGACAAGTCCTTGAAGCACATAGGAAGGATCAAGGAGATTATGAAGCAGGTGGGAATTAGATACGCTCACTTCTATCTGGTGGCGAACCATGAGTGCACGGAGGAGGCGGAGGGATACCTCAAGAATACAGGTGAAGTCTATTTGGGGAAGGTAGATTACGACCCCCGTTTGGAGCGGTACAATCTGGAGGGCAAGTCTTTGCTAGAATTGCCGGAGGATTCACCTGCTTGCTTGTCTGTGAAGAGTATTTTGGCGAAAACTAGTTAGGAAGGTTGGTCTTGACTATGGGCAAGGTAATAGTCGCCACGGGAAGAGGAGGAGCAGGGAAGTCAACTTTTGCCGCTTTGGCCAGCGAGTATCTGGCCCGCCCAAAGCTACTGATAGATCTCGACCCCGACGAGAGCTTGGCTGACATGTTGGGTATAGATTTGATGGCAGAAGGGAAAAAGACCATTTCATCTGCGCTCTACGACGTCATAGAGCAGAATAGGGCCGCAGGCCGCACGGGCTATGATCTCTTGTCGGCTGTAATGCCTTCTGTACTATATAAAGGGAAGGAATTTGACTTCATTGGTCTGGGAACAAAGTTCACCGTGGGTTGTTATTGTGCTCCAGATGCGGTGCTTAAAGATTTCATTCCCACTCTAGTCAAGGATTACCAGGAAGTAGTTGTGGACTCGCCTGCGGGACTGGAGCATTTCAATCGTAAGGTGGTGGTGGATATAGACGATTTGTTTGTAATTCTCGATCCCTCCGAGAAATCCACAAAACACATACAAAGGGTCAAAGATATCATTAAAGAAGTTAAAGTCAGCTACAATCATCTTTACCTCGTGGGCAACCACAGATTTACCGACGAAGCGGAAGAGTATCTACGAAGCACGGGGGAGACTTATCTGGGGAAAATTGACTACGACCCGGATGTAAGGCGATACAATCTCGAGGGAAAGTCTCTTCTTGATTTGCCTCAGGATTCGCCTGCTGCCCTCTGTGTGAGAAGAATTCTGATGAAGGCAGGCTATGAGCTTGCAAAGCGAAGTAGCTGTCTGGCCTGCTCCTCCTCAGGGAGCAGGGACTCTCTCCTCTTTGCGGGAATTCAGCTGCCCATGATGTGCACGGCTTGACAGAAGTAGAGGCTCTCTTGTACCATTGGATGCGAATGAGAATCAATGGCAATAAGGTTGCGAAACCACGGCCGGATACATCGCAGAGAAGACTTCTTCTGAGCGTTATGCAAGAGGCCGAGAAGCATCTGGATGCTAAGGAACTGTATCGACGGGCCAGCGAAAAAGATGCGAGTATCAGCCTTGCCACAGTTTACCGGAACCTTCATCTGTTTAAGAGACAAGGCCTGATAAACGAAAGGCATTTGGGACAGGCCCGCTGCTTCTATGAGATGAAGCACCCAGGAGAACACCAGCATCTGATATGCGAATCCTGTGGGCAGGTGATCGAGTTTGAGAGTCCTCTGATTCGCAAACTCGTGGCGGAGGTGCAACGCAGAAATAATTTTGCCGTGACCAAGGTTGAGCTATATTTGGAAGGTTATTGCGATAAATGTAAGGAGGGAGGAATATAGGGACTGTCACAGCCGCGTTTTGATGCTGCTGTGCGTAAGAAGGG
The DNA here is from genome assembly GCA_046538185.1 of Dehalococcoidia bacterium. Taxonomy (GTDB): domain Bacteria; phylum Chloroflexota; class Dehalococcoidia; order GIF9; family AB-539-J10; genus RBG-13-51-36. The sequence continues at coordinate 6,388 of JBKHJJ010000007.1, read as the reverse complement.
CGACCAATCTTACTAATTAGAGTTGCGGCACACTGTGGTGTTGCTCTAATCCGGGAGAAAAGATGTTGGAGCCAAAACTAAAGGTTGGAGTAGACTATGGAAAGTGCCATCCCGAGAGATGCGACGAAGGAGTCTGTATTGCTGTCCTTCAATGTCCCAACAGGCTCTGGAGGCAAGAGGCGCCATACGATTTGCCCTATCCTATTCCAGGCTTTTGTCAGGATTGCGGCATATGTGTTGAGTCTTGCCCTATGGGGGCGATTAGTATGCTCTGACCTACTAATAAAGGGAGGCAAACTATGGTAGAAAGAGACGTGATCATCATTGGCGCTGGGCCTGCCGGATTGTCAGCGGCCATCTTTACCCAGATCGATGGTTGGAGCACTCTAGTTCTTGAGGCTAACTGGATGGGTGGGCAGGGTGCTATCGCATACTCTGTGAGTAACTATCCAGGCTTCCCACCCGGTGACGGTGAAATGCTGATGAGTTACATGGTGAAACAAGCGACCTCGTCTCCCCCTAACGGCATGGGGGCAGAACTGAGGCAGGAGAAAGTGCTGAGCCTTGACTCGGAGAAGCTAGTTGTAACCACTCAGGAGAACCACTATCAGGCTAAGGCTACTATCCTGGCCACAGGTAGTACCATGCAGAAGCTCCATATCCCTGGAGAGGACAGGTTTGTGGGGAAAGGCGTGTCATATTATGCCAAGCGAGATTGCCGCCGATTCTCTGGGAAGAACGTTCTGGTGATAGGGGGTGGTAATAGCACAGCAAAGAGTGCGCTGCTAGCCAAGAGTGAGGCTAACGAAGTTACCCTGGCTCATCGTAGAGGGTCGCTGCGAGCTTATCCGGCCATGATCAAGAAGCTGCAAAACGAAGGCGTCCAGATTTGGTACAACACTGAGGTCAAAGAAATAAAAGGCGGCGACAAAGTCGAGGCGTCAGTGGTGACAAACAACAAGACCGGTGAGCAGAAGGAGATAGCAGTTGACTGGGTAATCATCTGTGTGGGAACGGAGCCGAATGCTGAACTGGCACGAGAAGCAGGGATTGAGATGGAGGGGAAATATGTCAAGGTTGACAGCCAGATGAGAACCAGCAAAAGTGGAATATTCGCTTGCGGTGAAATCGCTCCTGGGCCCCGACATCTTATTACCTCGGCTTCAGAAGGAGCTGCTGCTGGAATGGCTGCCAGCGAGTACCTGGCATCGCAAATGGTGAAGAAAGGTGAGATGTTTGAGGGAGCCAAAAACGGAAAGTACGCCGATGAGTTTCTGGAAATGCTTACTTAGGGGACTATTTTGCCCTCACTAAGACCCTAAGGCAGAGATGCGGTGCAAACTTTAAGGATTCGAGTTCCGACTCGGCGGAGTCCGCGGGCAGTGTGAATGTCAGAAGTGGAACGAGGTTAATGAATGGCCTACAAAATCACTGAGGATTGCATCAGTTGCGGTGCCTGTGCTATGGAGTGCAGTAATGAAGCAATCTCGGAGGGCGACGAAATTCTTGTTATTGACCCGGACAAGTGTACTGAGTGTGTGGGGAACTTTGTGTCACCTAAGTGCGCCGAAGTATGCCCGGTAGGTGCGGCTGTGCCTGATCCAGACCGTGTGGAAAGTCGCGGTGAACTACTTGCTAAGTGGCAGCGATTACATCCGGGCGAGAATCCAGTACTCGCCTAGGCTGCGGAGAGAGGTTGCAAATGGCAGAATATGAAGTGATCACAATCGGAGGTGGCCCTGCGGGGCTTACGGCAGGCCTCTATACCTCACGGACAGGGCTCAAGAGCCTGCTGTTGGAGCGCGGAATAGTTGGAGGTCAGATAATAAATGCCACTCTGGTGGAGAATTATCCCGGTTTTCCCTCGGGTATCTCCGGTGCCGAGCTAGCCTCGCTCATGCATCAACAGGCAGTCAAATATGGTCTGGAGATAGTGAATGCTGAGGTTGCGGGCATCGCCCCAGGGAAACCCTATAGAGTGCTCACCACTGAGGGCGAGTTTGGAGCTACGGCCATAATCATAGCTGCTGGGTCGGAGTATCGCAAGCTAGGAGTTCTTGGTGAGGAAGACCTCTCAGGCCGCGGTGTGTCCTATTGTGCCACCTGTGATGGATTCTTTTTTCGTGACCGGGAAGTGGCGGTGGTTGGGGGGGGTGATACTGCCATCACCGATGCGCTTGAACTGACTCGACATGCTAAGAAAGTCTATTTAATACATCGCCGGGACCAGCTCCGGGCGGGGCAAGTCCTACAACAACGGGCATTTGCCGAGCCCAAGCTGGACTTCATCTGGAGTACTGTGGTAGAGGAATTGGCGGGAGGCACGGCATTGGAGGAGCTCAGACTACGCAATGTCAAAACAGGGCAGCGGTCCACTTTGAAGGTGGCAGGTGTCTTCGTTGCCGTAGGGCTTATGCCTAATAGCCGGAATTTCTTCGAGATCGTAGACCAGGATGATGCCGGGTATATCGTCACTGACGAGGTGATGGCTACTTCGGCTCCCGGTATCTTCGCCGCTGGCGACATACGCAGAAATTCTCCGCGCCAGATTGCCGCCGCAGTCGGAGACGGCGTCACCGCTGCTATGTCAGCTTTTAAGTATGTTCAGGAGAGCGGAAATGGCGCCAGGGTCACAAGTCCTTGAGATATTGTAACAGATATATGCCTTTCGTCATTGTTTCCCCCGACCGAACGAAAGGAAAACATCGTTGGAGGAAATTGACGCGGTTCTGAAACGAATGGCCTTGTTTTACTCTGGCCAAAACGTACGGAATCAGAGGCCAAGCGGCAACAACCGATCTTAAGGAGGTTTTATGAGCAAGGTGATAGAAGTCACAGACCAGAATTTTGAGCAGGAGGTCCTCAATTCAGATCTGCCCACAGAGGTCGATTTCTGGGCTCCTTGGTGCGGTCCATGCATGATGGTTTCACCCATATATGACAAACTGTCAGAGGAGTTCGAGGGCAGGTTCAAGTTCTGCAAGCTAAATGTGGACGCAAACCAACGAACGGCAATGAAGTACCAGATTATGAGTATACCCATGCAGATGTTCTTTGCTGACGGGCAGAAAGTTGACGAGATTCTGGGTGCGGTTCCCGAACATACGATCCGGACTATGGTTGAAGCCATTCTGAAAGATTTCCCGGCAGACGAAAGGGGCAGGCTTAAAGCTCTTCTGGCTTCCTGGGTGGAGCACAACAAGAAGGATAGCGAGAAATTGAGGAAATGGGAAGAGAAGGTCAAAAATCCGGAAAGTGACTCAGCTTATCGTGATGTATTGCAGGCAGCACGAGATATTGAAAAGGCTAACGAGAGATTGTCTGAGCTGCTGGTCGAATTACAGGAGGGTAAGTAGGCAAGGCAGAACTGGACAAAGTGAAATAGAGCCGTAAGCACTATGATTCCAGCGGCAGGAAAGGAACTTGGATGTGCCGCTTGAATACGAACTGAGGCTGTCCTTATTGCGAATGAGAGAAAAATGCTTGTGATACCAGTGCCTTCAATAGACTTCACTAAGTGTCATCCCGAGGTTTGCGATCAAGGGATTTGCGCTGCTGGGAAGGCCTGCCCGCATAGGGCATTTATCCAAGAACGACCTTATGACTTTCCCATGCATGATGCATCCATGTGTGTAGGCTGTGGTTCTTGTGCGGGAGCATGTCCGCTGAAAGCGATAAGAATGCTATGAATTGAGCATAGACAGGAGACCTAATAATGGCAGACGGAGAGGAAATCAAGGAAAGGATAAGGAGAATCTACGATGTCTTGCCTCAGTTAGACGATCAGAAATGCCGGTACAGAAGCTGCGGAGAATTCGCCAGGGCGGTAGCTGAAGGGAAGGCACCATGCTACGGATGCGTTAGTGGTGGCCCGGAGGTGGCCGCCAAGGTGTGTGGGATTATGGGAGCTAATCTGCCTGAAGGGGCCGCCTCCCGGTACGGCCCCACCCCTGGATTCTATCAGCCTGGAGTGGCTGGAGGTCGAGGCGTGGGAAGAGGTATGGGGGCAGGCTTTGGCAGAGGTGGAGGCTTGGGTCGAGGCAGGGGCATGAGTGGTGGCGGTGGGATGGGGAGAGGTTTTGGGAGGGGGCGGCGTAGAGGATGAAGAAATGAAGAACCAGTGCCCCGTCAAGCGCGTGGACTGGGCGAAGGAACATTAACGAATGGAGGGAGCCAGATGAAAATATTGGTCTGTGGTAAAGGAGGGTGTGGCAAAAGCACGGTTGTGGCCCTTTTGGCCAAAGAAATGGCGGTGCGAAGAAACCAGGTATTGGTGCTTGACAATGACGAGTCGAATATTGGTCTTCATAGCCGTCTAGGGATGGAAAAACCTGATGATTTCATGAACTACTTTGGGGGTAAGAAACTTCTGTTCGAAAGGGCCAAAGAGCTGGAAGGCAAGTGGAGGTTGAGTGACTTACCATCAGGCTATCTGACGAAAAAAGGAAACATCCGGCTCTTATCTATGGGCAAGATCTATCAATTCGGCGAGGGATGCGCCTGTCCAATCAATGCTCTGTCTTCAAGGTTTTTGGAAATTCTTGATTTGGGAGATGAAGAATTCCTGATCGCAGACACTGACGCCGGAATAGAGCACTTCGGAAGAGGAGTGGAGAAAGGGGTAGATATACTTCTTGTTGTTATTGATCCTTCCCGGGAATCGATTCTTCTAGCGAGCAAGATATCTGAATTGGGCCAGCAAGTTGATAAACCTGTGTATTACGTACTGAATAGGGTTAGCGACCAGCAAACGAAGGACCTACTTGTGAATTCGATAGATAGGGAAAAGGTGATAGCTGTTATTCCGGAAGACAAAGAGGTATTTATGTCTGGTCTGGCTGGTAATGAATTCAGCAAGGATTTTGAGGGCATCAGGCAAATCGCCGATATGCTGGAATCAATGAAGAAGACAGGAGTTGAAGCGACAAGTACAAAGTGAGGGATAATGATGCGCCCTTACAATATATGCAGTGAGCTTGAAATGGATTCCGCTCAACGAGACCCCAGAGAAATGACCAATGAGGAAGCAATTAGGTGGATGCAGGAATTGGTTAATAGCTTAATGGCGGAGAAGGGGTCTGCAGGTGGGGCATGCTCTCTTGAAGCCTTGAAGAATCCCATTCGCAGAAATATTCTCAATTCTCTGGGGGAAAGAGCTTTGGCAATAGAAGAGATTTCCGAAAGAGTTGGGGTTAGCGGACCCGCTTTGAGATTCCACCTTAATTTTCTCGAAAGCTCATATTTCATACGCGTAGAAGGTAATAGGATTGACCTGACGCCGGGAGGTGTCTCGGTCGTAAGAAGCAGCAGGCGGACTTGAGGATGCTGGGCTAGTCGATTTCTAGGTGCGTGCCGGCATTGTTGGGGAAAAAGACATCACCGAACTCCTGCGCCAACCTTACTTGAGCAGGGAAACCAGTACAATGGGAAGCCCCTAGCCTTCGAACTCCAGACTCTTTCAACTCTGAAATGGTCAACTGCAGTCGTTGTTCTGTGGCAGGCACCAGGTGTGTGCCACCGATTACGGCATCGATAGCTTCAACTCCGGTCAGTTTTCGTGCGTGACGCAAAGTGTTAACGATGCCCCGATGAGCACAGCCGGTAACTACGATCAGGCCTTGAGTTCCCTTGATTATTAGTGCGAGATCATCCCTGAGTGGGTCGGGTTGGAACGTTCCGTCCCTCTTGGCATACAGGTCAGGATCTATGTCCTCGTACTCGGTGGTCATGGGAATCTCTCCCGCAGTTGCAAGTCGGTCGCTTATCCATACTGGTTCTGAACTGAGGATAAACGAAGCTCCAAGACCTTCCAACTCTTCTCGTCGGAAGGGTATGCCGATGTGGGTATAAGCTTTCTCTTGGCGGCGCTTGACGTATTTGGCATCCCAGATATCAGGGTGAGCGACTATTTCTACCTGTTTCTTCATCGAACTGAGCAGCTCGCGTAGCCCCCCGGTATGGTCGCGATGACCATGGCTCAGGACTATCTTGTCTATGGTAGAAAGATCAATTCCTAAAGTCGCCGCATTGCGGACCACCGCGCCGGTCTCTCCGCTATCAAGCAGGACCTTCAGGCCGTCTAGTTCTACAAGTATACTCAACCCCCATTCAGCCAGTATGCCTGGACTACCTGCCGTATTTTCAATCAACGTGGTTATGTTCACGCTTCCTCCTATCCAGTGATCATGAGGTGGCTGCCTTGATTACTCTCCTCTTTTGCAACCGTTTCCTAACCTTAAGATGTCTCTTTGCCATGCGGTGCCAGCCCGGAGCTTCCAGGCCAATGTCCATGTGACCTTCAAGAATCAACGTCCCGATCAAGCCCGGGGCGACGGCGTAATGCCTCCGTCAAATCGAGCGGCACGACCTTTTGTTTCGGTGCCTCATA